>CABYPE010000012.1 GCA_902520685.1 uncultured Pelagibacteraceae bacterium
ACACCTTTTGTAGATGTAATGTTGGTGTTATTAATTATTTTTATGGTTACAGCACCATTATTAACTGTTGGTGTTCAAGTTGATTTACCAGAAAGTTCTGCGGACTCTTTGCCTGAAGAGCAAGAACCCTTAACTTTATCTATAAATTCAAAAGGAGAAATTTTTATTCAAGAGTCAAAAGTTGAATACGATAAGATTATTGCAAAAGTTTTAGCTGTCTCAAAAAATAGAACAGATACCCGAATATATGTTAGAGGAGATAAAACAATTAATTATGGAAGAGTTTTAGAAATTATGGGACTTCTATCAGGATCAGGTTTTACTAAAGTAGCATTAATATCAGAACCATACAAAGAAAGGTAAAAATCAAGTGAATAGAAGCATAATTTTATCTTCTGTTTTACATTTATTCATAATAGTTTTAACTGCCATGAGCCTTCCATTTTTATCCAAAAAAGCAATTGATCTCCCTCCAATTGTATCAGTAGAACTTATTCAAATTTCAGAGAAAACAAATATACCTTATGCACCTAAAGCTAAAAAGATTATTGAGAAAGTTAAAGAAAAAGAAAAAAAACTAGTTTCAGAACAAGCGCCACCAAAAAAAGTAAAAAAGAAAAAACCAGATTCTGTACCGATGCCAGAAGATAAGGTTAAAAAAGTTGAAAAAGTTAAGGACGATACTCAAAATCCAGTAAAAATTGATAATGAAGTAAAACAAGTTTCAGAGTATGAAAAAGAGGAGTTGTTTGATCCGAATAATATCGCAGCACTGATAGATAAATCAAAAGAAGAAACTGCGTTAGAAGTCAATAAAACTGATCAAATTACTCAAGATCAAACTAAGAATTTTGAAAATACAGGCTTAACCTTAAGTGAAGAAGACGCCTTAAAGGCACAGATTTTTGGTTGTTGGAGTATTCCACTTGGTTTACCATATAATGAAAACTTATTAGTCAGAATTAAACTTGAATTAAAGCCTGATGGTTCAGTTAGTAAATCAGAAATTTTAGATCATGCAAGAATGAATAGACCAGGACAAGGATTTTATAAAGTTTTAGCAGAAAGTGCACTTAGAGCTGTTAAACTGTGTCAACCATTAAGAGTACCAACAACTGGATATGAGCGATGGAAAGAGTTACAATTAAATTTTGATGCAAGGGAAATGTTAGAAGGCTAATTATGAATATTTTTAGATTTATTTTATTATCTTTAATATTAATCTTATTTTCTACAATAAAATCATATAGCTTGATTGAAGTTGATATTACTAGAGGTAATTTAAATCCATTACCAGTAGCCGTCTCACCTTTATCTATTGATGAAAAATCCAAAAAAAGTTTTGAAAATTTACTAAAAAAAAAAAATATAGGTGAAGAAATATCATTAATTGTTGAAAATAATTTAAAAACTTCAGGACTTTTTAATCCATTAAACAAAGATGCCTTTCTTCAATCGCCTGACATAGCTAACTTAAAACCAAGATTTGAGGATTGGAATTTAATTAAAGCACAAGCTTTAATAACAGGGAAAGTGACTAACGTTGAAGATAAGTTAAGAGTTGAATTTAGATTATGGGATGTGCTTGCTGGAAAAGAAATGATGGCTCTTGCATTCACAACTGTACCAACTAACTGGAGGAGAGTTGGCCATATAATATCAGATAAAGTTTATGAAAGATTAACTGGTGAAAAAGGTTATTTCGATACTAGAATTATTTATGTGGCTGAAGAAGGACCAAAAACTAATAGAGTAAAAAAACTTGCTATTATGGATCAAGATGGTGCAAATAATAAATTTCTAACTTTAGGAAATGAGTTAGTATTAACACCAAGATTTAATCCAACTAGCCAAATGGTAACTTATCTTTCTTATTTTAGAAATTTACCTAGAGTTTATCTTTTAGATATTGAAACAGGCTTGCAAGAAGTTGTAGGTGATTTCCCTGGCATGACTTTTGCACCAAGATTCTCTCCAGATGGAAAAAAGATTATTATGAGTTTTGCTAAGGATGGAAACTCAGATATTTATACAATGGATCTTGAAAATAGAATTGTAGAAAAAATTACCAATCATCCATCAATTGATACGTCGCCATCATACTCACCTGATGGGAAATTAATTTGTTTTAACTCTGATAGAAGTGGTTATCAGCAAATATATGTAATGAAAAGTGATGGTAGTAACGTTAAAAGAATTTCTTTTGGTAAAGGAATCTATGGAACTCCAGTTTGGTCACCTAGAGGTGATTTGATTGCATTTACTAAATTGCATAAAGGAAAATTTTATATAGGTGTGATGAGGATAGATGGAAGTGGTGAAAGATTATTGACCGAAAACTTTTATCAAGAAGCACCATCTTGGTCTCCAAATGGCAGGGTACTCATTTTTTATAGAGAAACAAAAACAAATGATAAAGGTGAAGGTTTTTCAGCCAAACTATGGTCTATTGATCTAACTGGATATAATGAAAGAATGGTAAAAACCCTAACAGACGGGTCTGACCCATCATGGTCATCATTATTAAGCAACTAGTCGTAAAATACTTGATTTTTTAACTTGAAACCTCTAGTTAGGTGTGAAAACATTAAGAATTAGAAATATTAGTTAAGGAGTAATAATGAAACTAAACAAAATTTTAAAAAATACTTTTTTGATTGTGCTAGCTTGTTTAGCATTAAGCGCATGTGCAACAAAAAAAGTTTCAACAGGACAAATGCAAGGCGATGTGTACACAGGTACAGACACCGTTGAGTATTTAGCTTCAGGTGTGCCAGACAGAGTTTTCTTTGCGACTAACGAGTCAGTTTTAACGACTGCATCAAGAGAAACTTTAAGAAAACAAGCAGGATGGTTGAGAAAAAATTCAAATGTAACAATAGTACTTGAAGGTCATGCTGATGAACGAGGTACAAGAGAATATAACTTAGCTTTAGGTGAAAGAAGAGCAAATGCTGCTAAAGATTATCTAATGACCTATGGTATTTCTTCAGACAGAATATCAGTTTTAAGTTATGGAAAAGAAAGACCGGTAGACTCTGGGTCTAACCCGTTAGCTTGGTCAAAAAATAGAAGAGCTGTTACAGTTAAAGCAAATTAATAAATATTTCTTAGATTTTAAGACCCCTTAATTAGTATAAATTAAGGGGTCTTTTTTTTGCCATTTTTATAAACATAAGTCAGTAGGAATGAGATTTATAAATTTATTTATTATAAAAATTTTAATTTTGTTTTGTATATTTGGTATCAAAATTTCACTTGCTGATAACCATAACATTTATGAAACACTTGAATTAATTCAGAAAGATATAAAGACACTTGAAAAAGCAGTTTACTCAGGCTCAAGTGAAGTCAAAAATGACGCATTAAATTTTGATAATAGCTCTGAAGATGTTTTAACTAGACATTTATTAAAATTATCAGAAATTGAAAATCAATTTCAACAACTTACTAATAAATTTGAAGAAATAAATTTTAAATTAGATAAATTATCAAATAGACTATCAAAAGTTCAGGCCGATAATCAAATCAGATTTCAAGATATTGAGATCGCTATAAGTTCTGACGATGGTGTTAAAAATGTTGTAAAAAAATCAACAGAGGAAAATGTTTTGCCTGGTTCATCAACGCCTCAGGATTTAGGTTCTATATCTTATAAAGATACTGCTACAAATGAGACAACACAAAAAATTGAGTCAGTAGAAACTACAGCTTCAATAGTAACAGAAAACTTTATAGCCGAAGAAAAGATTTTACCAAATGATACTCCTGAAAAACAATATGAATTTGCAACAAGTTTTTTAAAAGTAGGAGATTATCCAACGGCAGAAAGAGCTTTCAGAGAATTTGTTTTATCTAATTCAGATCATAAGCTAGCAGGTAATGCTCAATACTGGTATGCTGAAACTTTTAGAATTAGACAATTGTATACTGATGCAGCTGCAGCTTATTTAGAGGGATATCAAAAATACCCAAAAGGAGAAAAAGCACCAGTTAATTTGTTGAAGTTAGGGGTATCAATGGTGCAAATTGGAGAAAAAGATCAAGGGTGTAAAATGATAAATGGTGTTGAAAAACAATATCCAAAAGCAAAGCAATCTGTTATCCAAAAAGCTAAATATGAGTCTCAAAAATTTGATTGCAATCAAAACTCCTAAAAATCTAGTATCGAAATTATCAAACAAGAAAATAAAAAGATTATTTAAAATTTTTGAAAAAAATTTTGAAATTAAAGAGAGCTTTGCAGTGGCTGTTTCTGGAGGTCCAGATAGCCTTGCCTTAGCTTTTTTGACTAGAATATTTGCAATAAAAAATAACTTATATTGTAAATATTTTATTGTTGATCACCGTCTTAGGAATGAGTCTGCAAATGAAGCCCAAAAAGTTAAAAAAGTATTAGATAAATCTGGCATAAAAATCGAAATACTTACTTGGAGAGGAAAAAAGCCTTTAAGCAAAATACAATCTGTAGCAAGAAAAAAAAGATATGATTTATTATTTTCAAAATGCAAAAGTTTAAAAATTTCAAATTTGATTATAGGTCATCATGTTGATGATTTATTTGAAAATTTTTTTATCAGAATGATCAGAGGAAGTGGACTGAGAGGCTTGGTTTCTCTCGAAAAAAAAACAACTATAAATGGAATAAATTTAATTAGACCTTTATTAGATTTTGAAAAAAAAGACTTAGAATTTATATCTAATCACATTTTTAATTTTTTTGTAAAAGACCCATCAAATGAGAATGTTAATTTTAAAAGAATTAAAATTAGAAAAATAATTAATAGTTTTAAAAAAGATGGCCTTGAAAAAGATAAACTATTTTTAACACTAAAAAACTTAAAGAACTCAAATAAAGCTATCATGTTTTACACTGAACAAAATAAAAAAGTAAATTCATATCTAGATCAAAATAAAAAAAAATTGTTTTTAAATAAGGATTTCTTTAATCAGCCTTATGAGGTGGTTTTTAGATCTTTTTCAGATTCTCTTCAATTAATAGGTGGTAGGTATTTTTCAGCTAGAGGAAAAAAAATTGATTATATTTTACAAATGATAGAAAAAGATGCTTTAAAAAAAGAGACGCTAGCAGGATGTATTGTTAAAAAGGTGAATCGCACTGTAATTATTACAAAAGAATACCAATTTTGACACTTGTTTAATTTAGAATAATTCTTATCTTATAGCTAATGAATTTAAAAAATTTAGCTATGTGGGCCGTTATAGTTTTTTTGACTATTGGTCTTTATAATATGTTTAAAAATCCTCAAGCGAACACTAGAGGTGGAAATCAAATTATATTCTCAGAATTTTTAACTTCTGTTGATAATGGAGAAATTGTAAAAGTTGAAATTCAAGGCAACAACATAAAGGGAGTTTTTTCAAACGGCAATAGTTTTTCCACCTACGCACCTAATGATCCAAATCTAATAGAAAAATTGTCTGAAAAAGGTGTAAGTATTTCTGCTGCTCCAATAGATGAAAAAATGCCATCGTTATTTGGTGTGTTATTATCTTGGTTCCCAATGTTATTATTAATCGCTGTTTGGATTTTCTTTATGCGTCAAATGCAAGGTGGAAAAGGTGGCGCGATGGGTTTTGGAAGATCTAAGGCTAAAATGATGAATGAATTAAAAGGTAAGGTAACTTTTAATGATGTCGCTGGTGTCGAAGAAGCTAAGGAAGAAGTTGAGGAGATAGTAGAATTTCTAAAAGATCCAAAAAAATTTAGCAGACTTGGAGGAAAAATTCCTAGAGGTGCATTACTTGTAGGTCCTCCAGGCACAGGTAAAACTTTGCTAGCAAGAGCTATAGCTGGTGAGGCAAGAGTTCCTTTCTTTACAATTTCAGGTTCAGATTTTGTTGAAATGTTTGTAGGAGTCGGTGCATCAAGAGTTAGAGATATGTTCGAGCAAGGAAAGAAAAATTCTCCATGTATAATATTCATAGATGAAATAGATGCTGTTGGAAGAAGTAGAGGAGCAGGTTTAGGAGGTGGTAATGATGAAAGAGAACAGACATTAAACCAATTGCTAGTTGAGATGGATGGTTTTGATACAAATGAAGGAGTAATTATTATTGCAGCCACAAATAGACCAGATGTTTTAGATCCTGCATTATTAAGACCTGGGAGATTCGATAGACAGGTTGTTGTCTCAAATCCTGATATTATTGGTAGAGAAAAAATTTTAAAAGTTCACGTAAAGAAAATAAAAATGGCTCCAGATGTTAATTTAAGAACTGTTGCAAGAGGAACTCCTGGATTTTCAGGGGCAGACCTTGCAAATATAGTAAATGAAGCTGCATTGTTAGCAGCAAGAAAAAATAAAAGAATTGTTACTTATAATGAATTTGAGGAAGCTAAAGATAAAGTCATGATGGGAGCAGAAAGACGTTCAATGGTTATGACTGAGGATGAAAAAAAACTAACTGCATATCATGAGGGCGGTCATGCTCTGGTATCTTTTAATATGCCAAGTTATGACCCAATACATAAGGCAACAATAATTCCAAGAGGAAGAGCATTAGGTATGGTTATGAATTTACCTGAGAGAGATAAGCATGGTCACTCCATAAAATACCTAAAAGCCAGATTAGCAGTATGTTTTGGAGGAAGAGTTGCTGAAGAAGTAATTTTTGGTAAAGATAACATTTCTACGGGAGCTGGAGGAGGGTCTGGATCAGACATTAATCAAGCTACTCAACTTGCTAGAGCTATGGTTACAAAGTATGGAATGAGTGAGGAAATGGGGCCAGTTGAATATGGAGAAAATCAAGAAGAAGTTTTTCTTGGAAGATCGGTAACACAGACACAATCAGTTTCCGAGGAAGTAGCTCAAAAAATAGATAAAGAAATTAGAAAATTAGTAGATGAAGGTTATAATAAAGCTAAAGAAATTTTAACAAACAAAATTGATGATTTACATAAAATTGCTAAAGCTCTCATTACTTATGAAACTTTAACTGGTGAAGAAATTGAAAATATCATTAATAAAAATATCTATCCCACAGACAAACAAGATTTAAAAGCTGAAGATGCAAAAGGTTCAGCTATGGATGTATTGGGTCTTAAACCAAAAATTGTTCATTAATTTAAATGTCTAGATATTACACAAGAGTGTGTAATTTCTATTATGGAAACAAATCTAAAAATTTAGTAAAAAAAAGAAAATCTTTTCCTTTACATCAGATAAGTGAAATTTCTTTTGATCAAATAGAGATAATAACAAGAAAATCAAAAAAAAAAATTTCTATAAATAAAATAAAAAATTTACCTAAATCCCTTCAAAATAAGATAAATTTCGATTTAAAAAAAATTAAATCAAGAAAAAAAAATTTTTCAAATTTTAATTTTCAAAAATTACCAAATATACTTGGTGTACTGAATTTAACTCCTGATAGTTTTTCAGATGGGGGAAAATTTAATACAAAAAAAAAAGCTAATCAGCATGCATTTCATTTATTTAACTCAGGAGCAAACCTAGTTGACATTGGTGGTGAGTCAACAAAACCAGGATCACAAAAAATTGAAGAAAGTTTAGAGTGGAGTAGAGTCAGTAAAATTTTAAAAATAGTGTGTAAAAAAATACCCATATCATTAGATACAAGAAAATCTAAAATTATGAATAGGGGCATAAAGCTTGGTGTAAAATTAATAAATGATGTTTCAGGATTAAACTTTGATAGTGAAACTATTAATGTATTAAAAAAATATAAAATTCCTTTTGTAATTCATCATTCAAAAGGAATTCCAGAAAATATGCAAAAAAAACCAAAATATAAAAATGAACTGTTGGACATTTATGATTTTTTTGAGAAAAAAATAAATTTATTAAGATCAAAAGGTATAAATCATAATAATATAATTTTAGACCCTGGAATAGGTTTTGGAAAAAATTTGAAACATAATATGAGTTTAATACACAATATTTCAATTTTTCATTCTTTAGGTTTTCCTATACTTGTAGGTAATTCGAGAAAAAGTTTTGTTAAAGAATTAGCTGGAATAAATGATAGTAAACTACGAATTGGAGGAACAATGGCGTCTTCAATTTATTTAATGATGCAGGGAGTTCAAATCTTAAGAATTCATGATGTTAATGAAATATTGCAAGGTATTAAGGTTTTTAAAAAGATAATAAATAATTAATGACAAAAAAATATTTTGGTACTGATGGTATTAGAGGGGCTATCAATAGTAAAAATATTAACGGAGATATGTTTTTTAAATTTGGTTTAGCAAGTGGAACATATTTTAAATCTCAAAAAAAAAGAAAACAAATTGCAATAATTGCCAAAGATACAAGGTTATCAGGTTATACACTGGAACCCGCATTAGTTTCTGGATTAGCTTCTGCAGGTATGGACATTTATACGTTAGGGCCACTTCCTACAAACGGTTTGGCTATGCTTACAAAATCCATGAGAGCTAATATGGGAATTATGATTACAGCTTCTCATAATCCACATAGTGATAATGGTTTAAAACTATTTGGGCCTGATGGAATGAAATTGTCAGATAACATTGAAAAAAAGATTGAAAGTCTCATAGATAAAAAAATTATAAAAAATCTCTCAAAACCAGAAAAATTAGGAAGAGTTAAAAGATTAGAAACTGGAACAAAAGATTATATCAAAATTTTAAAAAAAAATTTCAATAAGGAATTTAATTTAAGGGGATTACGAATTGTAATTGATTGTGCAAATGGAGCTGGCTACAAAGCAGGACCAGAATTATTAAGATCTTTAGGAGCCAAAGTAATAGCTATCGGAGTTAATCCTAATGGATTAAATATAAATAAAAATTGTGGCTCAACATTTCCTGAAAAGATCAGGTCTTCAGTAAAAAAAAATAAGGCACATATCGGTATTTCTTTAGATGGAGATGCAGATAGAATTATTATGTGTGATGAAAGAGGCAATATTATAGATGGAGATCAAATTATTGCAGCTTTAGCTACAAGATGGAAAAATAAAAAGATGTTAAAAGGTGGTGTTGTTGGAACATTAATGTCTAATTATGGTTTAGAAAAATTTTTTCAAAAAGAAGGTATAAAATTTGTACGTGCTAATGTCGGTGATAGATATGTAAAAGAAAAAATGCAAAAAAATAAATTTAATTTAGGCGGTGAACAATCAGGACATATCATTTTGGGTAAATTTGCAACCACTGGTGATGGTTTGCTTGTTGCTTTAGAATCTTTATTTGCACTAAGAAAAGGAAAAAAAGCTAGTGAATTTTTTCAAAAATTTACAAAAACTCCCCAATTATTAAAAAATATTGAAGTAAGAGATAAGAACATAATTAATAACTCAGAGATTAAAAGTTCTATTAAATTAGCATCAAAATTGATTAAAGGAAAAGGAAGAATACTAGTAAGAAAATCTGGGACAGAATCAAAAATCAGAGTAATGGGAGAAAGTGATAATAAAGTTTTACTTACTAAATGTGTAAATATTATTATAAATAAAATAAAATAATTTGAAAATTAGATCAAAAATATTGATTATTGCAGGATCTGACTCATCTGGAGGTGCGGGTATTCAAGCAGATATTAAAACGGCTACATGCTTAGGTGTTTATGCCATGACAGCAGTGACTGCTGTGACAATACAGAATACAACAGGTGTTAAATCTGTAGTCTCTATACCTGCTAACGAAATATATAATCAAATAGTTTATACCTCAAAAGATATTAAACCCAGGGCTATAAAAATTGGAATGCTGCATTCAACCCAAGTAATCAACAAAGTAATAAAAGCTTTGAGTGAAATTAAGATTAATAAGATAATTTTAGATCCTGTTATGGTAGCAAAAGGTGGTTCTAAACTTATCAGTGATCAAGCAATTTGGGTGATGAAAAAAAAATTACTTAAGAAAGTTAGTTTTATTACTCCCAATCTTCCAGAAGCTGAAATTTTAAGTGGTGTAAAAATAAATAGTAAAGAAGATATGATTTTTGCAGCAAACAAATTGATTGAACTTGGTGTACCAAATGTTTTAATTAAAGGAGGTCATTTTAAGTCAAAAAAAGTACATGATATATTCGTAAATAAGAAAGAAATTAAAATATTTTCAAGTAATAGATTGAATACTAAGAATACACATGGAACTGGTTGCACATTGTCAACAGCTATTACCTCCTTTCTTTCATGTGGAAAACCCTTAAAGAAATCTTGTGAGCTAGGAATTAAATATGTAAATTCTGCAATATTAACTAACCCTAAAATTGGAAAAGGACATGGTCCAATAAATCATCAAAATTCGATAGAATTATTAAAAAAATTTAAGTAATGAAAAATATTGTAGTAGTTGGATCACAGTGGGGAGATGAAGGAAAAGGAAAAATAGTAGATTGGTTATCAGAACAAGCTGATGTAGTAGTTAGATTTCAAGGAGGACATAACGCAGGACACACTCTTGTTATAGATGGAGTTACATACAAGCTTCGACTGTTACCCTCAGGAATTGTTAGAAAAAATAAAATCTCAATCATTGGAAATGGAGTAGTAGTAGATCCTTGGGCTTTAATAGATGAAATAAAAGAAATTAATGAAAAAGGTGTAGATGTGAACTCTGAAAACTTTATGATTTCTGAGGCTGCCAATTTGATTTTGCCATTTCATAGAGAAATGGATGAAATTAGGGAAGATGCTGCTGGAAAAAGTAAAATAGGGACCACAAGAAGAGGTATAGGTCCTGCTTACGAGGATAAAGTGGGTAGACGATCAATTAGAGTGATGGATTTAAGATCTAAAGAAAATTTAGATCAGAGATTAGAAAAAGTTTTATTACACCATAATGCAATTAGAAAAGGTTTAGGAAAAAAAATATTTGAAAAAGATCAACTTAAGAAAGATCTTTTGAAAATTGCTCCAGAAATCTTAAAATTTTCTGCACCTGTATGGTTAAGAATTGATCAATTTAAAAAACAAAAAAAAAAGATATTATTTGAAGGTGCCCAAGGTATCCTGCTCGATGTTGACCATGGAACATACCCTTATGTAACATCCTCAAACACTGTTGCTTCGAGTGCTGCTACAGGAACTGGTTGTGGGCCGAATTCAATTAATTATGTGCTTGGTATAACTAAAGCTTACACAACCAGAGTTGGAGAAGGACCATTTCCAACTGAATTAGATGATGAGATTGGTGAATTATTGGGAACAAGAGGAAATGAATTTGGAACAGTCACAAGTAGAAAAAGAAGATGTGGGTGGTTTGATGGCGTATTAGTAAGACAAACAATTAAGATTTCAGGTATTGATGGAATTGCACTTACTAAGTTAGATGTTTTAGATGAATTAGATGAAATAAAAATATGTGTTGAGTATGATTTAAATGGTAAAAAAATTGACTATCTTCCAGCAGCAGTAGAGGATCAATTGAAAATTAATCCTATTTATAAAACTTTTGCTGGATGGAAAAAATCAACTAATGGTATTAAAAATATTAATGATTTACCTGAAAATGCTAAAAAATACATTTTTGCAATTGAGGATTTTATTGGAGCAAAAATATCAAGTATTTCAACTAGTCCAGAGAGAGAAGATACAATTTTAGTTGAAAACCCTTTCGAAATTTAGTTTATAGGTAAAAGATTTTTAGATTTTGCTAGTAAAAGCATATGCTTTTGTAATTTTTCAAAAGCTTTATTTTCTATTTGTCTTACTCTTTCTCTACTTACTTTATATTTCTTGCTTAAGTCCTCTAGAGTAGTTGGACTGTCATTCAACCTTCTTGAATAAAGAATTTCTTTTTCTCTCTGATTTAAAACTTTAATTGAATTTTTAAGAAGATCTTTTCTCTGCTCCATTTCTTCCTGGTGTGCAAATTTAAGATCGTGATCTAATTCTTTATCTACTAACCAATCTTGCCATTCATCTCCATCTTCTCCAACTTGAGCATTTAAAGAAAACTCTTTTCCAGAAAGCCTTCTGTTCATTGAAACAACCTCATTTTTACTTACATCAAGCTTATTAGCAATTTCATCTACATGCTCATCTCTAAGATCACCTTCAGATTGAGGAGCAATTTGATTTTTAAGCTTCTTTAAGTTAAAAAATAGTTTTTTTTGAGCAGCCGTAGTTCCAATTTTTACTAAACTCCATGATCTTAAAATATATTCTTGTATTGATGCTTTGATCCACCACATTGCATATGTTGCAAGTCTAAAACCTTTTTCAGGTTCAAATTTCTTTACAGCTTGCATCAAGCCAACATTTCCCTCAGAAATCATTTCATTAACTGGTAAACCATACCCTTTATATCCCATAGCTATTTTAGCTACCAGTCTTAGGTGACTTGTTACTAATTTTTCTGCAGCTTTTATATTTCCTGTTGTTTTCCAATTTTTAGCAAGCATATATTCTTCCTCAGCGTCAAGCATCGGAAACTTTTTGATTTGATTAAGATAGGCAGATAATCCACCCTCATTACTTAAAATTGGTAAATTGTAATTCATAGCAATAATCGTCGATTGTTTATGTAGTCGAATATTCTGATTTTTCAATGATTTAGTTTTTTTGTTTTTCCTAGTTTTTTTAAGATATTATTAAGTTCTTCTGGCAAGTTTGAGTTAAAAACCATTTGTTTTTTTTTTTGAGGGTGAAAAAAACCTAATGTTTTTGCATGCAAGAATTGTCTATCTAAACCAATTAGAAGGTTGTTAAGTTCTTTATCAATATTTTTAATTTTTTTAAATTTTTTTTTATATTTATCGTCACCAACAATACTATTACCTAAATAATTCATGTGAACTCTTATCTGATGTGTTCTACCTGTTTCTAACTTGCATTCTACAAGAGTTAACGTAGGTGTATCTTTATTTTCAAAAATTTCTAAAGTTTCATAATTCGTAATTGCTTTTTTCCCCTTTGTTTGACTTACTTCCATCATTTGACGGTTTTTTGAACTTCTCGTAATGTAAGTTTTGATTGTACCTTTAGATGGTCTTATCTTTCCCCAAATGAGTAATTGATATGATCTTAAAATTGTGTGTTTGCTAAATTGAGAAGATAAATTTTCATGAGTTAAGTTATTTTTTGCAATAACTACTAAACCAGAGGTGTTTTTGTCAATTCGGTGAACAATCCCTGGTCTTAATTCATCACCGACTTTGGACGACAATTTTTTATCATAATTTATTAGAGCATTTACAATTGTTTTGTCATAGTTTCCTGCTCCAGGATGCATAATAATGCCTGCTGGTTTGTTGATTACAATTAAGCTTTCATCTTCATAAACTATATCAAGATTATAATTATAAGGCTTTAAAAATGCTTTTTTGGGTTCTGGAATTAGAATAGTAATTTTATCATTTATAGATATTTTTTTAGAAGGATCTTCAATTATTTGATGATTTATTTTTAAGTTTTTTTCTAAAATTAAATTTTTTATTCTAGTTCTACTTATTTCTTTGTTATGTTTGTTAATAAATGAATCAACTCTAGTATTTTGGTCTTTTTCGTTGACAATTAAACTTATTTTTTTTTCCATAAAATACTATATTAATATTATACGCGCTTGTAGCTCAACTGGATAGAGCGCCTGACTTCGGATCAGGAGGTTCTGGGTTCGACTCCTAGCAGGCGCGCCATTAAAAGTCTAGAGTCTTTTAATTTTTTCAATCATTTGAACGAAAAACTATGTTTAGAACATTGTTGAACGAAGCATATATAATATAAGTGAAGAAAGTAAAGATTACCAAAGTCAGCTTGAAGTCAGTGCTGAAGTCAGCTTAATTTATACGATTAGCAAGTTTGTCGTCTATTTTTGTTTGGTTAAATTTTTTATTTTTAAAAAATGAACTAGACAAAGAAACTTGTGTCCCAATCAAAAGCAAAGAAATTATCAGATGCAATATGTCGAGATCTTTCAAGATTAGACAAAACTTATTTTAAATCAGGTGGCTATCCTGGATTACAATTTTGGATCACACCTAAAGGAGTGAAGACCAAGATATTTCAATTATAAATGGATGGTATTTTGTGAATTAGTTTTTTATTAAGCTTATCAAAAGACCTCAAATATATTGATAGAAATATAATACTCGAGATAATTAAAATATATATTAGGACAGACTTTAGTGTTAATATTTTTTATTTTAATACTTAATTAACCTTAAAATAAAAATTTTATAACATCTATTTATAGTGTATTAATTTTACTCATTAACAAATTAAATAAAACACATAATGAAATGAATAAAAAAGCTCTTATAACAGGTATTACTGGTCAAGATGGTTCGTATTTAGCTGAATACTTGTTAGATAAAGGATATATAGTTCATGGAATTAAGAGAAAATCTTCTTCATTTAATACTAGTAGAATAGATCATATATATAAAGACACACACTTATCATCCAATTTATTTTTACACTATGGAGATTTGGCTGACGCAAGTAGTTTAATTAATATATTAAATAAAGTTAAGCCTAATGAGATATATAATTTAGGCGCTCAAAGTCACGTTGGACATTCATTTGAAATACCAGAATATACCTCAGAAGTGTCAGGTTTAGGTACCTTAAGAGTCTTAGAAGCAATGAGATTTTTAAATTTAAAAAAAACAAAATTTTATCAAGCTAGTACCTCAGAACTATTTGGACAAAAAATAAATCAGTCAAATTCATTTAATGAAAATTCAATAATGGTTCCCAAATCGCCTTATGGCGTTTCAAAACTTTATGCATATTGGATTACGAAAGTTTATCGAGAAGCATATAATTTTTATGCTTGTAATGGAATTTTATTTAATCACGAAAGTCCTAGGAGAGGTGAAACTTTTGTTACAAGAAAAATTACAATGTTTTTTGCTAAAAAAATTTTAGGGTCTAAAGATATTTTATATTTAGGAAATTTAAATGCAAAAAGAGACTGGGGGCATGCAAAAGATTATACAGAAATGCAATGGAAAATTTTACAACAATCAAAACCTGACGATTATGTAATTGCTACAGGCAAAACAACAAGTATAAGAGAATTTGTTAATTTATGTTGTAAGTATCTGAAGTTAAAAATTATATGGAATGGCAAAGGAGTTAAAGAAAAAGCATATTTGATCAAAGATGGTAAAAAAGAACTTATTATAAAAATTGATAAAAAGTATTACAGACCTCTAGAGATAGATTATTTGAAGGGTAATCCAAAAAAAGCTTTAAAAAAATTGAATTATAAACTTAAACACAATTTAAAAGATTTAGTAAAAGAGATGATTGACTCTGATATTAAGTTATTAAAATAAATTAAAGTGAAAAAATCTGATAATATTTTTATTGCTGGTCACAAGGGTCTTGTGGGGAGTGCAATTTATGATTTACTTAAAAAAAAAGGATTTAAAAACTTAATTACAATAGATAGAAAAAAAATTGATTTAAGAAATTCTATCCTAGTAGATAATTTTTTTAAAAACAAGAATATTGATTATATGGTTATGGCTGCTGCAAGAGTAGGAGGTATAATTGCTAATAACTCAAATCAAAAAGATTTTTTTTTAGATAATATAGAAATTCAAAATTCACTACTCAAACTTGCACTAAAAAAAAAAATAAAAAGAACAATTTTTTTAGGAACTTCCTGTATTTATCCAAAATTTTCAAAAGTACCTATAAAAGAGGAAAGCTTATTAACTGGCATTTTAGAAAAAACTAATCAATGTTATGCTATAGCAAAAATAGCTGGTATTAAGTTATGTGAGGCTTTATTTGAAGATTATAATTTAGATATAGTATGTTTGATGCCAACCAATGTTTATGGAGATAATGATAATTTTAATAAAGTTACTGGTCATGTAATTCCATCAATAATATCTAAAATTGAAGAGGCAAAAAAATCAAAAAAAAAAGTTGTTAAACTACTTGGCACAGGTAAACCATTAAGAGAATTTATACACACTGATGATTTAGCAGAGTCAATTATTAAATGTTTATTTGTAAGTAAAAAAGTTTTAAAACAAAAATATAAATCTAAGCTTCCAGTCATAAATGTTGGAACAAATGAGGAAATATCTATTAAAAATTTATCAAAATTAATAGCAAAGTATGTAAGATATAGGGGAAAGATAGAATTTGATCATAAATCTCCAGATGG
This sequence comes from uncultured Pelagibacteraceae bacterium, assembly GCA_902520685.1. Lineage (GTDB taxonomy): Bacteria > Pseudomonadota > Alphaproteobacteria > Pelagibacterales > Pelagibacteraceae > Pelagibacter. The sequence continues at coordinate 16,091 of CABYPE010000012.1, forward strand.
AACTTATAGAAAAAGACTAAATTCAAGTAAAATTAGAGATCTAGGCTGGCACCATAGAATTAAACTAGAGGATGGTTTAAAAAAAGTTATTGAAAAAAGATTTTAAATTAAAAATGATGTATTTAGATTGTTAAATACAAACATTCGTAATTATAGTTAATATAATTTTTTACTTAATGATCCATTCCTTTAATTCGAAAAATTTTAAAATAAAATAATTTTAACATTTCAATTAAAATTAAAAAGCCATCAATAAAAGCATTTACTTTTTTTTTCCCAGCAATCCTTTTTTTTTCAAAAGAAGGTAAACACTTATATTTCATAAGGGATATTTGCATTTTGATTGGTAGCTCAACACAAAATCTAAAATCATTAGACTTAATACTTAAGGACTTATAAGAGGATGTTCTACCCATAAGATATGTATATAAAATATCACTTATTTTTAATGAAAATAGAATATTGCCAAGTTTAGAAAAAAACTTATTTCCAATATAAGTTATAATTGTATCATCTTCACTGCCTCCCCCAGTTTCGTATCTTGTGGTATAAACAAAGTCATTATCCTGCATTAGTTCATACATTTTAAATAAATCTTTATGTTCAAATGATCCATCAGCATTAAAGATACAAAAATACTTTGTTTTACAATCGTTAATAGCCTCTCTTAATGAGTTGCCATATCCTCTTCCTGTTTGATAGAATATTTCAATATTTTTATCATTAATTGAGTTAATTGTTGCTTTATCATTAATTTGTAAGGAAACTTTAATCTTACAAGTTAAATTTTTTAAACTATCAATTACTTGAGGTAAAGACTCACTTTCATTTTTAGCCGGTATAATCAATGTAAGATCATTCATCGTTGTTATCAAGTCAGTATATTTCTAATTACAATATTTGATATTAGATAAATAGAAAAATATAAATAGCTTATAATTAAAGTTTTTAAATTTAAATTGTTCTTACTAATAACATCTTTAAACAACAATAGTAATAAAAAGAGAATTGTAGGACTAAAATTTGCTTGCCACATTGTCAATTGGGGATGTGAAAGAATTAGGCTTAAAAAAAGTATCAAATTTGAAGTGTTCAATCTAAAAATTTTTAATAGGTATAGATAGGTAAAATAACTTAAAATAAATAAAAGAATATTGTTTTGAAATAATAAATTTGATAAGTTGTAAAAAAAACCTCCTCCAGAGTTGGTATATTCATATGATGTTGAAAAATCAAAAAAATAAATAATAAAAAAGAATGTTAGACTAGTAAAAATAAACCTAACTGATAATTTTGAAAAATTAAATCTAACTTTATTTAAATTTATCAATTTAAAAGGAAATAAATAAAATAAAATTATTGAAATAATTATTATTATTTTATTAGATAAGCTCTCTAAAGAAAAAAAATTATAATTTAAATTATGAACATCATTATTAAAAATAAAGTTAACATCTAGATAAAATAAATAAAGAAAAAAGGGTAAGGATAAAATTATATTTAATAAAGAAATTAGTAAAATTTTTTTACCTAAAGAAAATCTTTTTAAAAATTCTAAATAAAAATATATTACAAAAACACCAAAATTTGGGCTACTATAAGCTGCAAGTGATAAAAAAAAAGTATTTAAAAGTGCATTTTTAAAAGGCCTTATATTTGTTTTCATTTTTAAGTAATAAAATATTGAGATAATAAAAAATAGCGTCCCAAGTAGATGTGGGTCAGGCCAAATTGAATATGTTCTAAAAGTTGGAAATAGCAATATAATTGAGGCAAATAATTTAAGGTAATCTTTTGAAACGTCCTTAAATTTTATCTTAAGACATTTATAAAAATAGATAGGAATTAATAAGTAAATGTGTAAGAAAAATATTCGTTTACCTAGTTCTCCAAAGTCAAATATAATTGATCCTAGTATAAACAAAAATGGTGATTGCCTATGTCCTAAACTATTATAATTTAAAAAATAGTATAAAAAATCATTTTTAAATTTTTCATTAAGATGGTTAAGAGCTTGGTAGTCATAATATGCAGCACCTAAAGAGTCTTCTCCAAAGTAGAATCCAGCTATTAACGAAAAATATAATAATAGTATAAAAATAAATATATTTTTTTTTATTATCATTTATAAAATATATAAATCAAAAAAAAAATATTAATAGAATATTCATCAATGAGAACTATAATTAAATTTTGCTTAAGCTTATTTGATTATTTAACTGAAAAAAAAATTATAAATCAATTAAAAAGGGTTTTTCTAAATAAAAAAACAATATCAATAATTGATATTGGTGCACATAAAGGAGAGTATATTTCAAGTATAATTAAAAATTTTAATATTAGTAAAGCGTATTGTTTTGAACCAAATTTTAAAGTATTTAAGATTTTAGATAAAAAAATTTCACCAAATGAAAAAATTAAATTGTTAAATTACGGAGCCTCAAATTATTCGGGTAATGTACTTTTTAATGAAAACATCGAGTCATCCTCATCATCAATTAATGAATTAAATAAAAATTCGAATTACTACAAAAAAAAATTTTTTCTTTTAAATTTTTTAGGATCTAGTGATGTTACAAAAAAAATAGAAATTAAAGTAGTTACTCTAAATGATTTTATAGTTAAAAATAATATTAATAAAATAGATTTATTAAAAATTGATACAGAGGGGTATGAGCACCAGGTCTTATTAGGTTTGAAAGATAAAATGCGTATGATTAATTTGATTCATTTTGAGCATCATTTTGATGATATGATAATCAAAGCTTATAAATTGACAGATATACATAACTTATTAATAAACAATGGATTTAAAAAGCATTTTAAAATAAAAATGAAATTTAGGAAGTCATTTGAGTATCTATATATAAATAAAAATTATATTAGTTAATGAAAGGAATATTTATAATATTTTTTGATTTTGGATCAGAAGGTTCTGGGTTCGACTATTAACAGGCGTACCATTTTATTCACCAATATTAATTAAAGTTCCCTTATCTCTTGCTTTATCAAAAGAATAATAAAATACAAAAATTGCTAAAATGAGATAAAATCCGTTAAGATAGATTGCATTAATGATATTTTTGTAATTTACCATTCCATTAACTAAAATATTTCTAGTTTCTTCAAAAATGTAAACTAATGGAAGTGCATAAGCTATTGATTGAAATATTTCCGGCAATATTTCAACAGGATAATAAATGCAGCCAAATGGAGCTAGTAAAAACATTGTTGACCATGCAATATTTTCAAAAGATGGTCCAAATCTTAATAATCCCGCAGAAACAAATAGACCAAGCGTAATTCCAAACAAATAGAGACTTAAGAAGAGAAAAGCCAAAGGTAAACCCAGTTCTAATAATGAGATGCCAAATAATGGAGAGGTTAACAATATTGCAGGTATTAAACCAATTAATGCTCTTATTAAAGCTGTAAAAACCAAAGAAACAATTATTTCACTAATCTTCATTGGAGCAATAAAAAGATTTGTAAAATTTCTACTCCAAATTTCCTCTAAAAATAACATATTAAAACCAATACTTGTTCTAAATAAAAAATCATAAAGAATTGCACATGAAAGTATGACCCCTACTGCACCGCTATAGTAAGAACTATGAGCTGCAAAAAAATTAGAAATGAAACCCCACAGAGTAATTTGTATTGATGGCCAATAAATTAAATCTAATATTCTCGGAAAAGATCTAGTTATTAAATAAAAGTGTCTTAAAAAAAGACCATAAATCCTAATTAAATTCATTTTTCTTTTCTCACTATTTCTAAAAATACTTCCTCTAAATTTTTTCTTCCATATTTTGTTATTAAATCTTCAGGAGTCCCTCTATCAACAATCAAACCATCTCTCATCATCATCACAGAACTACACAATCTCTTAACTTCTTCCATATTATGAGAGGCAAGTAAGACTGATATTTTTTTTTCCTTTTTATAATCTTCTAAAAAAGTTCTTACAAAATCACCTGTTTCAGGATCTAATGAAGCTGTAGGCTCATCAAGCAAAAGAACTGTTGGATCGTTTATCAAAGCTTTAGCAAGACTTACTCGATTTTTTTGTCCAGAAGAAAGTTCACCAGTAATTTTATCTAAAAGATCTTTTAATCTAAGTTTATCAGCAAGGTGATCAATTCGATCGTTTAAATTTTTAATATTATATAGTTTTCCATAAACAATTAAATTTTGTTTTACTTTAAGTTTTTTAGGTAATTCGATATATGGTGAAATAAAATTCATTTTGTGAAGAAGTGAAATTTTATTTTTTTCAATATTCATGCCATTGATTAAAACTTCTCCACTACTTGGTTTTAATAATCCTAAAATCATTCCAATAGTTGTAGTTTTTCCACATCCATTTGGTCCTAATAAGCCAACCATTTCATTTTCATTTATTCTAAAATTTATATTAGTTACTGCTTCTTTACCTTTATATTTTTTTGAAAGATTGATTACTTCAATTGAATTTGTCATTAATATTTTGAGGCTCTTTTTAATCTATCGTTAATAGTTTTGCCAAGACCTTTATTTGGTATCTTCTCAACTGCAATCTTTTTAAACCCATCATTTTTAATTTTTCTTAAAATTGAATATAAGTTCTTTGCAGCCTCTTCTATATCTTCCACTTTAGATAAATAAAAATAGTTTTTTAGGTTTGATTTTCTTTTTTTTATTAATAAATAAGCCTCATCTTTTTTTGGTTTTTTAACATTAGTTCTTAAAGGTATCCCAGGTGAGTAATGTAATGGAAATAAACCAGGAGATAATTTTTTTTTTGAATTTGTATTAATTAATAATTTTTTCTTTAAAATATTTTCAATTTTTTTGGTATCTAGTCCTCCATATCTTAACAGTGAGGGTTTTTCTAAAAGATTTACTATTGTGGACTCAACTCCAATTTTACTTTTTCCACCATCTAAAATATATTTTATTTTTGAACCAAACTCTTCTTTTACATCAGATGGTTTAACTGAACTTAATCTTGAGGATATATTTGCACTAGGTGCAGCCACTGGATAATCTAAATTTTTCAATAAATTTCTAAACAATTTATGTTTTGGAAAACGCACAGCAATACTTTTTTTATTATCAGTGACATATTTTGATATTTTGGAGTTTTTTCTTAACTTCAAAACATAGGTTATTGGTCCTGGGGATAATTTTTTGTAAAGTTTTAATAAATTATCATTGATATCACAGTCCCCTTTAAGTCTATCAATATTGTAGTAATGAACAATAAGTGGATTATGTAAAGGTCTTTTTTTAAGACTAAATATTTTTTTAACGGCACCACTAGAGTAAGCATTGGCGGCTAGTCCATAAACAGTTTCTGTTGGTACAGCAACGCAATGGTTATTATCTAAATATTTTTTTGCTTTTTTGATATTTGATTGAATAGATTTCATGTATTAATAATTATTATTATATGAAAGATAAAATTTTACCACTTGATTATGATCAGTACTCAGTTGAGGAGCTTACAGAAAAAGCAAATAAAATTATAGAGTCTCTAGAAAAAGAAAATGATTTAACTAATTCTGTAGAGAGCTATCAGGAACTTTTAAAACTTAACAATATTATTGAAAAGAAATTTCATAAAAATTTAAGATCTATTGGAGAAGAAACAAACAAAAAGATTAAAGATATAACCAAAAAAAATGAAAAAACAGCTTAATAAAATTGCTAAAGATACAAATATATTTCTCAAAAAATATATCACTTTACAAAAATATTCTCAATTAATGCCTCCTATGAAGTATGGTTTATTTCCGGGTGGAAAAAAAATCAGGTCCAAAATCTTAATTGATTTAGGTTCATTATTTTCAATTGATTATAAAACATTAATAATAATTGGTTCAGCTATTGAATGTATTCATGCTTATTCTCTAATTCATGACGATCTTCCTTGTATGGATGATGACAACATCAGAAGAGGCAAACCTTCAACTCATGTTAAGTTTGGAGAATCTACAGCAGTTCTTGCAGGAAATTCATTATTAACTCTGGCTTTTGAAATTTTATCAAGTCCTAATTTAAAATTAAATGAAAAAGTTAAAATTGATTTGGTTAAAAAGTTATCTGAATGCTCAGGTCACCTAGGAATAGCTGGAGGTCAATTTTTAGATTTAAGCTATGAAAGAAAGAAAGTATCAAAGAAAAAGATAATTGAAATGGAAATAAAAAAAACTGGAATGTTATTTAGTTTTTGTTGCGCTGTTCCTGCAATTATTAAAAAAAAAACAATTCAAGAAATTAAATTTTTTGAAAATATTGGGTTTAAAGTAGGCCTTTTATTTCAAATAGCCGATGATTTAATTGATTTAAAAGGTAATTCCAAAGAGGCTGGAAAACAAACAGGAAAAGATCAAAAAAAAGGCAAAGCGACACTAATAAATTTACTAGGCCATGATGACTCAATTAAGTATTGTGATAAGATAATTAAAGATATTAATAAGAATTTAAAAAAGTATGGTTCGAAATCAGAAAAAATTAAAGACACTTTAAATTATATATTGAATAGAAAAAAATGAAAAAAAATTATAAATTTTTAAATGATATAAACTTCCCATCTGATTTAAGAAAGATTTCAGAAATCGATTTACAAAAAGTTGCAGATGAACTGAGAAAAGAGATGATAAGTGCAGTTTCAGAAACAGGAGGTCACTTAGGAGCAGGCTTAGGCGTAGTAGAACTAACAGTTGCACTTCATTATGTTTTTGATACCCCAAATGATAAATTGATATGGGATGTGGGTCATCAATCATATCCACATAAAATTTTAACAGGTAGAAAAGATAAAATTAGAACTTTAAGACAAGGAAACGGGTTATCAGGTTTTACTAAAAGATCTGAAAGTGAGTATGATCCATTCGGTGCAGCCCATAGTTCTACGTCTATTTCATCAGCATTAGGAATAGCTGAAGCGAACAAATTAGAAAACAAATCTTCTAACGTAATAGCTGTTATAGGTGATGGTGCAATAAGTGCAGGCATGGCTTATGAGGCTATGAATAATGCTGGTGTATCGAAAACGAAAATGATTGTTATTTTGAATGACAACGATATGTCTATTGCAAAACCAGTTGGGGCAATGAGAACCTATTTAGCAAAATTATTTACTGGAAAAATATATTTTAGTCTTAGAGAAACATTAAAATTGATAACATCAGCATTCTCAAAAAGATTTAGTGCAAAAGCTGGTAAAGCAGAAGACTTTTTTCGTTCAGCAGTCACTGGAGGTACTTTGTTTAGTTCATTAGGTTTTTATTATGCAGGTCCTATAGATGGCCATGATTTATCTACTCTTATTCCAATTTTAAAGAATGCGAAGGAATCCAAGCATGAGGGACCAATAATGATACATATCAAAACACAAAAAGGGAAAGGATATTCATATGCAGAAAAGGCAAATGATCATTATCATGGTGTATCAAAATTTAATGTAGAGACAGGAGAGCAAGAAAAGAGTGGAACAAGTCTCCCAGCTTATACAAAGGTTTTTGCAAATACCCTAGTTAAACACGCAAAAAAAGATAGTAAAATTGTTGGTATAACTGCTGCTATGCCTAGTGGAACGGGAATGGATATTTTTGGAAAAGAATTTCCTAAAAGAATGTTTGATGTGGGAATAGCCGAACAACATGCTGTTACATTTGCTGCTGGTTTAGCAACAGAAGGATATAAACCGTATACTGCAATTTATTCTACATTTTTACAAAGAGCATATGATCAAGTTGTACACGATGTTGCTATCCAAAGTTTACCAGTTAGATTTGCAATAGATAGAGCAGGATTAGTCGGTGCTGATGGATCAACTCATGCTGGCTCATTTGATATAACTTATTTATCAACTTTACCAAATTTTATAGTAATGGCTGCTAGCAATGAAGCAGAATTAGTTAAAATGATTAATACTTCTGTAGATATTAATGATAGACCTACTGCAATTAGATACCCAAGAGGTACAGGAACTGGGGTTGAGCTTCCATCATTAGATGAAAAAATTAAAATTGGTAAAGGAATAATTGTTCAACAAGGAACACAGGTTTGTATTTTAAATTTAGGGACTAGACTTGAGGAATGTAAATTAGCGACAGTAGAATTAAAAGCAAAAGGTGTTTCAACTACAATTGTAGATGCTAGATTTGCTAAGCCATTAGATGAAGAATTAATATTAAAATGTGCTAAGGAACATGAGCTTATGATTACAATTGAAGAAGGTTCAATAGGAGGATTTGGTTCCCATGTTAAGAATTTATTAGCAGAAAAAGGTATATTTGACAAAGGTTTAAAGTTTAGATCAATGACTTTACCAGATAAATTTATCGAGCAAGATAATCCAAAACAAATGTATATTAAAGCTGGATTGAATAGCTCTCAAATTTCAAAGAAAATTTTAGATATTCTTTTTAAAAAAGATGCAATTAGAGTCGTTAAAAATTAATTTAGATTAACTACACTGAGCTTTATTCATTAAATAGTGATCTAATAAAACACAGTTAATCATAGCCTCACCAATTGGAACAGCCCTTATTCCTACGCAGGGGTCATGTCTACCCTTAACAGAGATAGATGTATTTTTTCCAAATTTATTTATAGTTTTTCTAGTAGTTAATATTGATGATGTTGGTTTAACTGCAAAAGATGCAATAATTTCTTGACCAGTTGAAATACCTCCAAGTATTCCCCCAGCATTATTTGAATTAAATTTCAATTTTTTACCTTTTGCAGAAATTTCATCTGAATTAAGTTCACCACTTAATTGGGCTGAGTTCATTCCTGCTCCTATGTTTACTCCTTTAACAGCATTTATACTCATCAAGCTTGATGCAATGTCAGTATCTAATTTTGAATAAATTGGAGCGCCTAATCCAACTGGGACTCCTCTAGCTCTTACTTCAATTACCGCTCCACAAGAAGATCCAGATTTTCTTACACTAAGTAAGTATTTTTCCCATAGTTTAATTATTGATTTATCTGGACAAAAAAATGGGTTTTTTGAGATTACGTTATCATCCCATTGATTGGTATCACATCCCAATATTCCTAATTGTGTTACTGCGCCAATAACTTTAAATTTTTTTCCTAATTTTTTTTTAAGCACAACATTAGCTATTGCACCAGCCGCAACACGAGCAGCAGTTTCTCTTGCAGAAGATCTTCCACCACCTCTGTAATCTCTTATTCCATATTTTTTGAAATAAGTGAAATCTGCATGACCTGGTCTAAATTTATCTTTAATATTTCCATAATCTTTAGATCTCATGTCTTTATTATAAATAATCAGAGAAATAGGTGTCCCAGTAGTTTTGCCCTCAAATATTCCTGACAATATTTGAACCTTATCGTCTTCTTTTCTCTGAGTCGTGAATTTGGATTGGCCTGGTTTTCTTTTGTCCAATTCTATTTGAATATCTTGCTCTTTAAGGTTTATATTTGGAGGACAACCATCAACAATGCAGCCAATTGCAGGACCATGGGATTCTCCCCAAGTAGTGAAACGAAATAGCTTTCCAAAAGTATTAAATGACATTATTTATATTATATAGTTTATTTTGTTTAAATTATGAATCAAAAAAATTCTTTAGGAATTGATAGTTGTTTTCTAGATCTAGAGGATCCAATTCAATTATTTAATGAATGGATGGAGAAGGCAAAGAAAACAGAGCCAAATGATCCAAATGCAGTCTCTTTGGCAACTTCAAATAAAAATAATATTCCATCAGTAAGAATGGTTTTGTTAAAGGATTTTAGTAAAAACGGTTTTGTATTTTATACTAATTTAAATAGCCAAAAAGGAAAAGAGTTAAAACAAAACCCTCATGCAGCAATGTGCTTTCATTGGAAAAGTTTATTAAGACAAGTTAGAATTGCAGGAAAAATTTCCTCAGTAGCTAATGAAGTTGCAGACGAGTATTATTCATCAAGAGCATATGAAAGTAGAATTGGTGCTTGGGCATCAAAACAAAGTGAAGAATTAGAAACAAGAGATCAGCTGATAAAATCAATCGAAGATTATAAAAAAAAATTCAACGATGAAAAAAATGTTCCAAGACCAAGCAATTGGTCTGGCTGGAATTTATCTCCAGAAAGTATTGAATTTTGGTTAGATGGCGATAATAGAATTCACGAGAGATTAAAATATACTAAAAAAAGTTCTGGTCAGTGGACTAAGTCTTTACTCAGCCCTTAAAAATTTCTAGATAAGCTAAATGACGTTAAGTTTTTAAGAATATCCTTTTCTTTAGAGTCTCTAAAAACACTCAAAGAGCTTGAGGCCAAATTAATATAATGTTGAGCTTTTTGATAGCATTCTTGAATAATCTTATATTTATTCATCAAAACAATTATATTATCAAAATCATCATTAGTTCTAATTTCTTTATCAAAAATTTTAATTAGATTTTTTTTGTCATTATTGTCAAGTTTTTGAAATAGCAGGATTATAGGTAAAGTAATTTTGCCTTCAAAAAAATCTTGTCCTATTTTTTTACCAAATAATTTAAGTTCAGAGTTATAATCAAGTGTATCATCGGCAATTTGAAAAGTTAATCCTAGATTTCTTCCGTAAAATTCTAATGCATCCCTCTCTTTATTTTCAGCATTTGATAAAATAGCTCCTACTTTAGTCGCAGCAGCAAATAACTCTGCTGTCTTAGCAGAAATTATTTTTAAGTAAGTTTCCTCTAACATATCAACTTCTC
>CABYPE010000013.1 GCA_902520685.1 uncultured Pelagibacteraceae bacterium
AAATATTTTGCAATCTCTCTCACAGATTGTATTATAGTTTTTATAAGAAATTAAATATGAGCGATAAAGATAAAGTTTTTATATTTGACACAACTATGCGAGACGGCGAGCAATCACCAGGTGCATCTATGAGCGTAGAAGAGAAAATTCAGATATCTAGAGTTTTTGATGAAATGGGTATTGATATAATCGAAGCAGGCTTCCCTATATCATCCCCTGGAGATTATGAGGCAGTTAGTGCAATAAGTAAGAGTGTTAAAAATTCAATTCCATGCGGATTAGCCAGGGCGACGAAAAAAGATATTGATGCTTGTCATGAATCTTTAAAGTTTGCAAAAAGATTTAGGATACACACTTTCATTTCAACAAGTCCAGTTCATATGAAACACAAACTTAATATGACGAATGAACAAGTTTTGGGAGCAATAAAGGAAAGTGTGACTTATGCCAGAAAATTTACAGATGATGTAGAGTGGTCTTGTGAAGATGGAACTAGAACAGATTTAGATTTCATGTACAAAACTATTGAACTTGCAATTAATTGTGGTGCAAAAACAATAAATATACCTGACACAGTAGGATATTCTATTCCAGAAGAATTCGCAAAAACCATAACTTCAATAAAAAATAATGTACCAAATATTGATAAGGCAATTATTTCTGCTCATTGTCATAATGACCTTGGACTGGCTGTAGCAAATGCTTTGTCAGGATTATCAGCTGGAGTACGACAAATAGAATGTACTATAAATGGAATTGGTGAAAGAGCAGGTAATGCAGCCCTTGAAGAAATCGTAATGGCGATTAAAACGAGAGATGACTTATTGCCATATGAAACTGGCATTAAAACTGAATTGATAAGCAAGGCATCTAAGATTGTTTCAAATGCAACAGGTTTCCCTGTGCAATTCAATAAAGCAATTGTTGGAAAAAATGCGTTTGCTCATGAATCAGGCATTCATCAAGATGGTATGCTTAAAAATAGAGAGACTTATGAAATTATGACTCCAGAGAGTGTTGGGGTAAAAAAAACTTCTTTAGTCATGGGTAAGCACTCAGGAAGACATGCTTTCAAGGATAAGTTAAGTGACTTAGGATATTCAGATGTAACAGATGATGTTGTTCAAGCTGCTTTTGGTAAATTCAAAATTTTGGCTGATAAAAAAAAACATATCTATGATGAGGATATTGTTGCTTTGGTGGACGATAGTTTAATTATTGATAATAAGATTAATGCTATTAATCTAAAGTCTTTAAAAGTATTTGCAGGAACAGGTGAACCACAAAGAGCAGATATGACTTTGGATGTTTTTGGAGAAATAAAAAAAACCTCACAAACTGGTGATGGTCCAGTCGATGCAATTTTTAAATGTATTAAAGAATTGTATCCACATAATGTTAAACTATCTCTTTATCAAGTACATGCTGTGACTGAGGGTACAGATGCTCAAGCAACAGTTAGTGTAAAAATCGAAGAAAATGATAGAACAACAGTTGGTCAATCTGCAGATACTGATACTTTAGTTGCATCTGCAAATGCCTATTTAAATGCATTAAACAAAATGTTAATTAAGAGGGAGAAAAAATCTTTGTCTCAAGGTATTCAACATCAAAAAGTAAAAGGAGGAGTTTAAGTGGGATTATTTAGTAGAGTTAAGAAAATTTGGAGCCAAGATATGGCCATTGACCTAGGAACTGCTAACACTTTGGTAGTTGTGAAAGGTCAAGGAGTTGTTCTAAACGAACCATCAGTAGTTGCTATTGTTGATCAGGCAGGAAAAAAACAAGTTTTAGCTGTAGGGGATGAGGCAAAAACAATGCTTGGAAGAACTCCAGGAAATATTAGTGCCATAAGACCTTTAAGAGATGGGGTTATTGCAGATTTTATAGTAACTGAAGAAATGATAAAACATTTCATTAAAAAAGTTCATAAAGGAAGTACTTTTGCAAATCCAAGAATTTTAATTTGTGTACCAACAGGCTCTACTCCAGTTGAGAGAAAAGCAATTCAAGACAGTGCACTCGCAGCAGGTGCAAGACGTGTTCAATTAATCGAAGAACCTATCGCTGCAGCTATAGGAGCAGGTCTACCAATATCAGAAGCAACTGGTTCAATGGTTGTTGATATAGGAGGTGGTACAAGTGAAATAGCTGTAATGTCACTTGGTGGTTTGGTTTATTCAAAATCTTTAAGAGTCGCAGGAGATGCTATGGATGGTGCAATGGTAAATTATATGAGAAAAGAATATAATTTAATGATTGGAGACAGTACTGCAGAAAAAATTAAGAAAGAAATTGGAACTGCAATACCTACAAATGATAATACTTACCCAGTTAAAGGTAGAGATTTAAGATCAGGAACTCCAAAAGAAGTTAATATTACAGAGGAAGATACTGCTGAAGCATTAAATGATATTTTAAAGGAAATGGTAAATGGAATTAAAGATGCATTAGAAGCAACACCACCAGAACTATCTGCTGATCTAGTAGACATGGGTTTAACATTAACAGGAGGTGGTGCGTTATTAAAAAATATTGATAAAAGATTTTCTAAAGAAACAGGATTACCAGTGCATATAGCTGAAGATCCTTTATCATGTGTTGCAATTGGTACTGGAAAAGCTCTAGATCAAGAACAAACATTTTCTACTATGCTTACTGAGTACTAAAAGTAATGGCATCAAGTAGAGATGATTTTATCATAGCTATCAGATCTGCTTTTTTAAAAAAAGAAACAAAACAAAAATTTTCTTTACTAACACTTTTATTTATTTCAATTTTAATAATTTTTTTATCAAATTTAAATTTTAAGATCATTAATAATTTAAGAAGTGTCATAAATGAAGTCGTGTATAGATCATCATTTATCGTGTCTGTGCCTGAGAACTTTGCTTATAATTCATATTTTAAAATCATTGAATATTCAAATTTTTATGGTGAGTATAAATTTAATAAAAAGGAATTAGATAATTTACAATCTAAAGATATTTTGAATGAAATAATCATTAGTGAAAATAAAGAGCTTAAAAATTTAATTGAAGATTTTACTTTGACAACAAGTAAAATTTTAGCAAAGGTAATAGTTGATCACGAAAGTCCATTTTTAAAAACAATTATTATAAATAAAGGTAGTCAAGATGGATTAAAGATAGGAACAAATGTTTACGATAAAAATTATCTTATCGGAAGAGTTATTGAAACAAATTTTAAAAGTTCAAGGGTCTTACTGTTATCAGATCTAAATTCAAGTGTTCCAATTTCAATAACACCTGGAAATATTCAAGCTATTGTAATTGGCGACGGAGAAAATTCAGGTGAGATTAAGTATATAAAAGACAATTTGCTGGAAGATATTCAAGACCAAAGCATTGGATATACCTCTGGGACTGGTGATCTTTTTAAAAGTGGAATCCCTGTTGGTCGACTTAGTGTAGATAACGGAAGGGTAAATATTAATTTTTATACTGATTTTACTCAACTTAAGTATGTTTTTGCTGAGATTGAAAAAAAAGAAATAGATTCAGATAAGATTATTACGCAAGTCGATGAAGGAACAAGTTTAGAGAAAAGTACAGAAGTAATAAAATTGAAGTTACTAAATGATCAAATTAAAATTTTAAATGAAACTAACAATAGATTCATAGAGGAAAATAATAATTTAGTCAGTGAAACAAAAAATTTAAATATTGAAAATATAAATTTGAAACAAGTTATTAAAAAACAAACTGATGAAATAAATCAAAATAAGATAGATCAAAAAGAATTAGAATTTTTAAAGCTTAATTTTCTTTATAGCTCTAAATGTCAAAAAAGAGGTTTTAAAAAGGGGTATAAAGTTGGCACTCCAGAATATAGAAAATGTATTTTAAGTAGAGGAAAATTTTAAATGATAAGTTTAAAAAAAAACAATTGGTTTTATAAATTGTATACATGGTTGCCAATTTTATTTCTTTATATCTCGGTCTTAAATGAATTTGATCTAAATTATATAAATATAGAATATTTTTCTTTTAATTTTCCTTTTTTATTAATTTTCTATTTTGCTGTTAAAGAATATAGTAGGTTTGATTTTTTATTAGTTTTTATTGCTGGATTAATTAATGATACAGTAGTGGGTTTACCTTTAGGAATAAGTTCATTATCATATATTTTAGTTTGTATATTTGCCTCTTACTTAAGAAATATAACTATTAGACCAAATTTAATTAAAGATTGGTTTTATTTTCTGTTTATCATTAGTTTAATTAATTCAATTAATTATTCAGTTTTATTTTTTTTCTTTTCTTTTGAATTAGATATCATGTTTTATGCAGTTAATAATTTTTTTACCTTTTTATTATATATGCCAATCACATATCTTTTTGATAAATACCTTCAGGCCATAAATGATTAGCCAGAGTGATAATGTTTTAAAATTGAATTCTATCAACAGAAGAATGTTTATTTTAACAGCAGCTAAAGTAATTATTTTAGGGGGAATAGTAAGCAGGCTATTTTTTTTGCAGGTAAAAGAAAATAAAAAATATTTAACTCTTTCTGATAAGAACAGAATAAGAGAATGGAAATTACCGCCAGTGAGAGGAAATTTCGAAGATTATTTTGGAAATACTATTGCTGGAAACTTTGAAGCCTATCAACTTCATTTAATACCTGAAGAAGTAGAAAATTTTAGATACACAATAAATAGAATAAAAAATATTTTAAGATTATCTGAAAAACAATTTCAGAGAGTTTTAAAGAAAAAAAAAGAGATCAAATCATGGGAAACCTTAATTGTTGCTAATAACTTAACATGGGAAAATTTTTCAAAAATTAATAATAATTTATATGACTTAAATGGAGTAAAACCTGTAATTTCTATTTCAAGAAATTATCCATTTAAAGAGTATTACACTCATATACTAGGGTATGTAAGTCAAGCAAATGAACAAGATATTTTATCAAATGAGAATATTAAAGAAAAATTTGTTCAAGGATTAAAAGTTGGAAAAATAGGTTTAGAAAAAACTTTTGAGAATGACTTAATTGGAAGTAACTCAATAGAACGTTATGAAGTTAATGCATATGGTAGAAGAATAAGTCAATTAGCTTTTCAAAAAGGTGATCAAGGCAAAACAATCAAATTAACAGTTGATACTGAGTTACAAAAATTATCTAATGAGTTATTGGCTGAAAAAGCTGGGTCTATATGTGTAATGGATATTTTTACTGGTCATGTAGTTGCTATGCATTCATCACCATCTTTCGATCCCAATCAGTTTGTTTTTGGAATAAGTTCGGATGATTGGCAGTTAATTAGAAATAATCCAATGAAACCATTAATCAACAAATCATTGACAGGAAATTATTCTCCGGGATCAACAATTAAACCTATTGTAGCTTTGTCTGCTTTAGAGAATAAAATTGTAAATACAAAATTTAAAGTTCATTGTAAAGGTCACAAAAATCCATTGGAATTATATGGACAAAAATATCACTGTTGGAAAAAAGAAGGCCATGGATTTGTAGATTTAAGAGAAGCAATGAAGCAATCTTGCGACACATATTTTTATGAAATTGCTCGAAAACTTGGAGTGGACAAGCTGAGTGAAACCGCAAAAAAATTTGGTTTAGGTGAAAAGGTTTTTGGTAATTTATTTAAAAATGAAAAAAATGGTCTAGTACCAAATACAATATGGAAAAAAAATGCTCTTGGAAGAAATTGGTTATTGGGTGAAACTATTATAACTGGAATTGGTCAAGGGTATATTCAAACTACACCAATTCAACTTTGCCTAATGACTGCACAAATTGCTAATGGTGGACACAAAATTTATCCAAAACTTATTCTTGATAAGAATAATAATGAAGAAGACAAATTCATGCCTTTAGTAAATCAAAATAGAAATATCAATATTGTAAAAGAGGCTATGTTCAGTTCTACAAATGAAATAAGAGGAACTTCATACAGATCTCGTATAGATGATCCAAAATATCAATTTGCAGGAAAAACTGGAACAGCACAAGTAAAAAGAATTACTAAAAAAGATCGAGAGTTAGATCTTGAGACTTCAGAGATTCCTTACGAAGAAAGAGACCATGCTCTTTACATAGCATTTGGACCATATAAGAGCCCACGATATGCAGTAAGTATTTTAGTTGAACACGGTGGATCAGGTAGTTCTGTTGCTGCTCCTTTAGCAAAAAAATTATTTAAAAAGATTGTTGATCGTCATGAAATTAGAAAAAACTTTGAAACTAATAAATATTTAAATATATAAATGTACTTACATAATAGAATAAATAATAAAAATAATTCTTTCCAAAAAATAAGAGATTTAGACTTTATTTTATTATTTTGTATTTTATTACTTGGTTTTATAAGTCTTGCTACGATGTATTCAACTGACGGTGGTCAAATTCTTTTTCATACAAAAAGTCACTTTTCTAAATTTCTTATATTCACATTATTAATGTTAATGATCTCTTTTTTTAATATTAGATTTTGGTACTCCCTCGGTTATTTGAGTTACTTGTTAATTGTTGTCATGTTGTTTTGGACAATGTATTTTGGTATCACTGCTTCAGGCTCACAAAGATGGATTGATTTATATTTTATAAATATTCAACCGTCAGAGCTGATGAAAATATTTATAATTCTCTGTTTAGCCAAATTTTTTCATAGAAAACGTTTGGAAAATGTAAACTCTTTTTATTCAGTAATAATATCTTTAATAATTATATTCTTACCAATGAGCTTAGTAATTATTCAGCCCGATTTAGGAACTGCGTTGTTAATTGCAATCAGTGGAATAATAGTTCTATGGTTTGCAGGCCTCAATCATAAGTACTTTTTTTATTCATTTTTAATATCTCTTATTTCTCTTCCATTCATAATATCTTTTTTACAACCTTACCAAAAATTAAGAGTATTAACCTTTTTAAATCCAGATAGGGATCCGCTTGGAGCTGGTTACCAAATTATTCAATCAAAAATTGCAGTAGGTTCGGGAGGATTATTTGGTAAAGGTTTTTTACAAGGCACACAAAGTTATTTAGAGTTTTTACCAGAAAAACATACAGATTTTATCTTCACTCTTTTTTCTGAAGAATTTGGTTTTTTAGGATCAGTTTTACTTCTACTATTGTATGCAGTTATCATTTATAGAGTTATGAAAATTGGCGCTATTTCAAGAAGTTATTTTGCAAAATTATTTTGTTACAGTTTTGGTTCATCTTTATTTATCTATATTATTATTAATATGAGCATGGTTTTAGGTTTATTACCAATTGTAGGATCACCTTTACCTGTAATGTCTTATGGAGGCTCGTCCATGTTGGCAACAATGATAGGATTTGGAATTGTCATGAGTGCTAAAGTGCACAGCAAACAATCTATCGCTTAAGTATAATTTGTCACTTAAACAATTTTTATAAAACCAGTATACTTTCTTCTATGAACAATAAGTTAGAAATTGGAATCGTAGGTACTGGGATACAAGGTATTTCAAATGCACTATTTTTACAAAAAAAAGGATATAACGTAACTTTATTCGATAGAGATGATCCAGGAAGCCCAGCTGCTTCTTATGGAAATGCGGGACATTTTTCCCCTTACGCATCTTTATCTCTAAACAGAACAGACGTATTAGCCGATGTACCTGCTATGTTGTTAAGTTCTACTGGCCCATTGGCACTGAAATGGAATTATGTTCCTAAGATGATTCCTTGGTTTTTAAAGTTTATTTTAAATACTTCAAAAAAAAAATGATGCATACAGCAAAATATATGCATCAAATTTTAGATCTTGCGCTACCGGCTTATGATGAATTATTTGATGAAATAGAATTAGAGGGATTAGTTGAAAATAAAGGAATATTATATATTTGGAATGATAAAGATTTGAAGAGTAGAGAGCTTGAAATAAATGTAAGAGATGAATTAGGTGTTAAACAACAAATAGTTAATAAGCATGAAATTCACGATCTAGAGCCAAATATAAAACCGATTTATCATGCTGGTGTTTACTACCCGTATGCCAGACACGCAAGAAATCCAAAAAAAATTCTTCTAAAATTATTTGAACTTTTTTTAAAAAAAGGAGGAAAATTTAAAAAATTAAATATCCAAGAAGTAAAATTCGATAATGAGAAACCTGTTCTCAAAACTGAAGTTGATGAATATAAATTTGATAAGATTGTAATTACATGTGGAGCATTTTCTAAAAAGCTAACAGATAATCTTGATGAAAAAATCCCCCTAGATACTGAAAGAGGATATCATGTACATTTTAAAGACTGTGATCATTTGCTTTCTAGACCAGTAATTTTTTCTAATAGAGGATTTGGTATCACACCTATGGAACAAGGTTTAAGGGTAGTTGGAACAGTTGAGTTTGGAGGTTTAAAAAACCCTTTGTCAAAATCAAGAATTAAAAATTTAATCAACAATGCAAAATATATGCTAGGCGATTTACCTGAACATGAAGATGAATGGTTAGGGTTTAGACCCACTTTGCCAGATTTTTTACCCATAATGGGTCCTTCAAAAAACTATAAAAATGTTTTTTATTGCTTTGGACATCATCATTTAGGCTGGACTCTTGGTCCGATTTCAGGAAAGATTGTTTCTGGAATGATTGCTAAAGAAAATACTAATTTAAATTTAGATCCTTATAGCTCAGCAAGATTCAATTAATACATGCAAAATACAAAAGCATATATAATGTTGGTTTGTGCAACATTATTTTGGTCTGGTAATTTTATGGTAGGAAAATTTGCTTTCTTAGAAAATATTCCTCCATTGTCATTAGTGTTTTATAGATGGTTACTTGTGTGGCTTATATTACTTCCTTTTACTTTTAAAGAAATATTAAAACATAAAGAAATAATTTTAAATAATTTACCTGTATTATTTTTTCTAGGTTTTACAAGTGTTGGTTTGTTTAATTCTTTTACTTATTTATCTTTAATTCATACTCAAGTTATTAATTCAACACTTTTCAATACAGCAATCCCAGCAGTAATAATTTTATTGTGTTTTTTATTTAAAATTGAAAAAACTAATAAGTTTCAAATTTTAGGGCTTATTATTTCAGTATTAGGAATTTTATCAATTATAACCAAACTTGATATTAAAATTTTTCTTTCATTAAATTTTAATAAAGGTGATATTATAATGATAGGAGGAGTTATTACCTGGGGTATATATTCAACTCTTTTAAAGAAAAAAAAATTCACACTACCACTTCTCACCTTAGTTCATGTTATATGTACTTTTGGATTAATTTGTGTATTTCCACAGTTCTTTTATGAATTTTCGCAAGGACAATTTATAGAATTTAATACTAATTTATTTTATATTCTTATTTTTTTAGCTTTATTTCCTAGCATAGGTTCATATTATTGTTGGGCAGGAGCTGTTTCTATTATTGGGGCTAACAGAGCAGGAATTTTTTTATCTTTAATTCCATTATTTAGTACAATTATGGCAATAACATTTTTTAATGAAAAGTTTCAATTTTTTCACTTGATTGGAGCATTATTAATTATAATAGGTTTATTTCTATCAAATAAGGAAATTAAAAATGCTTAAGGTTGCAATATTAGATGATTATCAAAATGTTTCCCAACAATTTGTAGATCTTGAAAAACTTTCAGGAAAATATGAAATTAAAATTTTTAGTGAACCATTTGAGAATGAAGATGATTTAATAAATAAATTGAGTGATTTTGAGGCATTATTAGTAATGAGAGAAAGAACACCAATTACAAATAATATAATAGAAAATTTAAATAAATTAAAATTTATAGTTACCAGTGGATTAAGAAACAAATCTATTGATTTAAATGCTACAAAAAAAAGAAAAATTATCGTTAGTGGTACAGAAAGTAATCTCAATCCTACTCCAGAATTAACATGGGCTTTAATTCTTGGGTTAGCTCGAAATATTAAGGAAGAAATAGATAATATGTATCAAGGTTATTGGCAAACAACAGTTGGTGTTGAACTTAAAGGTAAAATTCTTGGACTCATTGGGCTTGGAAGAGTAGGATCACAAGTAGCAAAGATAGGCAAAGCTTTCGGTATGCAAGTAATGGCTTGGAGTGAAAACCTTAATCTTGAAACATGCAAAGAGTTAGATGTTTTACCTTGTAGTAAAGAAGATTTAATTTCAAATTCAGATTTTTTGTCTATCCATGTTCAAGGAGGAGAAAGATATAAAGACTGTATTACCTTGAAGGAACTAGATAAGATGAAAAAGACAGCTTTTATAATTAATACTTCTCGTGGGCCAATAATAAATGAAGATGATTTAATTATTGCATTATCAACAAATGTAATTGCTGGGGCTGGAATAGATGTGTACGAAAGAGAACCATTACCAGAAAATAACAAATTAAGATTTTTGCCGAATGCTTTATTAACACCACATTTAGGATATGTGACTGCTGAAAATTATAACATGTATTATAGTCAAATGATCGAATCTCTTGAAGCTTGTACTAATGGTAAGCCAATTCGTGTAATTGAATAATTATGGATTTATCAGTTGTAAATCATGACGATTATTTTGCAAAAATTGGAGATGACCATAAATTCCCAATTGATAAATTCGGTGAACTCGCGAATTATTTACTTAAAAAAAAGATAGTTGAAAAATTCCATAAACCGTATCCATGCTCTGATGAGACTTTAAAAAGGGCTCATTCAGAAAAATATATTAAGGATATTAAAAATAAAACATTAGATCATAATTCAATAAAAAAAATCGGTTTTCCATTAGTTGATAGTGTCGTTCAAAGATCATTGGTTGCAACTGGTGGAACAGTTCTTGCTTCAAAACTTGCAATAAAAAACGGGGTTGCGTGTAATACTGCTGGTGGGAGTCATCATGCTAATTTTAATGGAGGGGCAGGCTATTGTGTATTTAATGATGTAGCTGTAGCTGCTCAATATTTACTTGATCGAGGTTTAGCTGGCAGAATATTAATTATTGATTTGGATGTACATCAGGGTAATGGAAGTGCTGATATTTTTACAACTAACAACAATGTATTTACTTTTAGCATGCATTCGAAATCAAATTATCCTGCAAAAAAATCAGTTAGTGACTGTGATGTAGAACTTGAAAACGATATGGAAGACAAAGAGTATTTAAGAATACTCAGATTTTATTTAAATCAATTAAATGAAGAAAATTTTGATTTTGTTTTTTATATTGCAGGAGTAGATATTCATTTTAATGATCGGCTTGGAAAATTAAAAATTTCAGATGAAGGCATTAGAGAAAGAGACGAAGTTGTGACTGAAAATTTTTTTTCAAAAGGAATTCCTCTTTGTGGTGTTTTAGGTGGGGGTTATAACAAAGATTTTGATAAACTTGTCGAATTACACTCTTTTTTACATCAATCATGTGCTAAATTATTATAATTTGATGAATAAAAAAAATTCAAATCTTACAGCTGAACAAAAATTAGTAATGTTTGAAGATGGAACTGAACCACCAGGTACAAGTGAATTAAATAATGAAAAGAGAGAGGGAAGTTATCATTGTGCCAGCTGTGGGATAAAATTATTTGACTCTAATAAAAAATATGAAAGTGGATCAGGTTGGCCTTCATTTTTTCAATCATTGCCAGATGTCTTTGAGACAAAAACTGATCATTTATTGGGTTATGCTCGAACAGAATATCATTGTAAGAAGTGTGACGCGCATCATGGTCACATTTTTGATGATGGACCACAACCAACAGGAAAACGATATTGTAATAATGGTATTTGTTTAACTTTTAAACCTAAATAAAACTTACTTTAATAAATCTAGAAGTTTATTTTCTTTTTCTAGAGCCCTGACCTCATCATAACCACCAATGTGTTGATCATCAAAAAATATTTGTGGTATTGTTCTTTTGCCATTAGCTTTTTTTATCATCTCATCCATTGCACCATCTACTGTAGCAATATTAATTTCATTGTAAGATATATTATTTCTCGATAGCAATCTTTTTGCTGCTTCACAATAATTACACATTGGGCCAGTATAAATTGTTATATTTTTCATAATCTATAAATAATCACCTTTTTTGATTTTACTAGTAATTTGTTTACGTGAATATTCAAATTTTTTTCTGTGTTTAATGCTTTTTTGATTTACCCTCTTTCTCCATAATCTAAATGAGGATGGCTTGAGCGATCTTCGCATAATCTTGATTACATCAGTTTCTTTGTAACCAGTTTTTTTTTCAATTTCCTCAAAAGTGATCCTGTCGGCCCAAGCAGCCCAGATGACCCAATTTGGATCGTCAATTTTTGGCTCTGGATTTTTTACTTTTGTGATGGGTCTATGACCTTTTTTTTTCATAAATCCTTTATATTTGAAAAAAATTAATAATGCATTTTTTAAAAGATATGATATATTATTTATGATAGTCCTTCTTAGCCATCTTTAGCTCCCGGTTTTTAAGGACTATCTTTTCTCAGATTACTACAACTTTTTTACTTTTTCTATAAATCCTGATTTTTCTAATTACCGCGTATCATATAATAAAATTTAATCTTTTAATTCTTCATCAATTATGGAGTACAAAAGCATATAAACGGCATTAATAAAATAACGGAGAATTCAATGAGAGCAACTTAAATCAATTTTTTTGATTTTTTAACTCTATTTGTTTTAGCTTTACGTCTATGAAAATTTGTAACATGAGATGTATCAAATCTCAAAAACAATCAATATGATCACAAGTGTCGATAAAATTTTATTACTTTTATATTTTTGTTAAAATAGGTTATTAAAAATAATTTTTAGCTTCATGGTAAAAAATTATCTAAGAAGAATCGGAGTTTTTCCTCTGAATAAATTAAGAACCGCTGGTAATTTTTTTGAAATACAATTACTGGTAGAATTAAAAATTAGAAAAAAAATATAGTAAATTCAAGCTTTTTTTGTTGTAAAAATGCAACATTAAGCGTTTTTTTTATTTAACAGTTAAAAAAGTAAACAAGATTAAGTTTAATGTGCTAAGAAACCTCAATATTAAATTAATTTAATAATAAAGGATATCAAAATGAAGAAATTATTACTTACAGCAGTAATGTCACTTCTATATGTAACATCAGTGTCTGCAGACATGGGTGTGAATGTAGGTGCATCTGCTCAGATAGGTGTTTTCTCTGCATCTGGTAATGAGTCAGATACTGGAACTAGTCTAAAAAAAGACACTGGTTCTACTACTGCCGCTGCTGGATGGGGATCTGCATTTGTAGAAATAACAATGGCTGACAGAGTTATGGTTGGTATTGATTACGTTCCAAGTGCACTAAGTTCAGATACCATTGAAACAGCTAAATCAGATATGGGTGTGGGTGCAAATTCACAAACAACTGTAGAAAACAAAGTTCAAGTTGACTTTGATGATTTGACTACTTTTTATGCTGGTCTTATGGTCACTGACAATCTTTACATAAAAGCTGGTATGGTTCAAGTTGATGTAACTACTAACGAAAACCTAGCAACAGGTGCTAAGTATGGTAACTCTGACATGGAGGGTTCTATGGTTGGTGTTGGTTATCACAAGGCTACGGATAATGGAGTATTTTTCAGAGTTGAAGGAACTTACATGGATCTTGGTGGTCTTAACCTAACTTCTTCAGGGACTGCTTCAACTAGCAAAATTACAATTAATAGCTTAGATGGTGCTTCTGGAAAAATTTCAATCGGAAAATCATTCTAAATTAAAAATTTAATTTAAAATTTAAAAGCCCCCTTTTTGGGGGCTTTTTTTTTACCTGATAATTAAAGTTTTATTGATATAGTAATAAACATGAATTTAGGATTTATTGGGTGTGGAAAAATAACGTCTTCAGTAATTGCTGGAATATCAAAATCATCTATTAAATATAAAAAAATTTTTATCTCAGAAAGAAACAAGAAAATTTCTTCAAGTATTAAAAAAAAGTATAAAAAAATTTATATTAAAAAAGATAACCAGCATATAGTCAATAATAGCAATTGGATCTTTTTAGCAATCACTCCAGATGTAGGACAAAAAATAATTAAAGATTTAAAATTTAAATCTAATCAAACAATTATAAGTTTTATTTCAACAATAACAATTTCTGAATTAAGAAGAATGATAAATGTTAAGACTAATTTGGTTAGGGCAATACCATTACCCCCAATTTCTATTAAAAAAGGTCCTGTGCCAATCTGCCCTCCTAATAAAAAAGTTAAAAAATTTTTTGATAAAATAGGTTCAACAGTAGAAATTAAAAATGAAAAATTATCAATTAACTTTTGGTCAACTTCTGGAATGATGGCTTCTTATTATGAGATGTTAAAAGTAACGAGTAATTGGTTAATTCAAAAAGGAGTTAAAAAAGACGATGCCCAAAAATACGTAACTTCATTATTTCAAGCATTATCAGAAGATGCGGTAGTAAATTCTAAAAAAGATCTAAAGTATTTAGTTAAAGAATCTCAAACACCTAAAGGTCTCAATCAACAGGGTCTTAAAGAAATGACAAAGAAAAAAGTTTATAAATCTCTTATAAATACTTTAAATAGTATTCATAAAAGACTAAGCAAATAATAAATGTCTGAAAATATTTTAAAAATTAATAATTTATCAAAATATTTTGGAGGTTTAGCTGCAGTTTCTGATTGTTCACTTAAAGTTAAAAAAGGTACTATCACAGGTATTATTGGTCCCAATGGATCAGGCAAAACTACATTATTTAATTTAATTGCTGGTAACTTAAAATCATCAAATGGTAGCGTTATGTTTAATAATGAAAATATAACTGATGTTCCATCTTATGAATTATTTTCAAAAGGATTACTTAGAACCTTTCAAATAGCACATGAGTTTACTAATTTATCCGTTTTAGAAAATTTGATGATGGTTCCAGGCAATCAATCAGGAGAAAAATTAATGAATGCTTTATTAAAGCCCTCATTAGTTGCAAAAGAAGAAAGTCAGATAAAAGAAAAAGCTATGGAGGTTGTAGATTTTCTAAATTTAAGTCATTTAAAAAATGAACTTGCAGGAAATTTATCTGGAGGACAAAAAAAATTATTAGAATTAGGTCGAACAATGATGGTTAATGCTAAATTAGTTTTACTAGATGAAGTTGGGGCAGGCGTAAATAGAACTTTACTAAAAGAACTTGGAACTGCTATTGAAAAACTTAATAAAGAAAAAGGTTATACTTTTTGCATGATAGAACATGACATGGATTTTATAGGAAGATTATGTGATCCAGTAATTGTAATGGCTGAGGGATCAGTTCTTTTTGAAGGATCCGTTGAAGAAGCAAAAAAAGATGAAAAAGTAATTGAAAGTTATTTGGGCAGAGGTTCAAAATTAAAGAATAATTAAATAATGGCATTTTTTGAAGGTAATAAAATGACAGGTGGATATGGAAATGGTCCAGACATAATTAATTCATGTTCTGTAAATGTTGAACGAGGAGAGATAGTTTCAATTCTTGGACCTAATGGTGCTGGAAAGTCTACAGCAATGAAAGCAATGTTAGGTTTATTAAATTTAAAATCAGGATCTGTAATTATTAACGGAAAAGATATTTCAAATCTCTCTCCTCAAGATAGAGTAAAAGAGGGAATTTCATTTGTCCCACAAACAAAAAATGTTTTTGCAGGCATGACAGTTGAAGAAAATTTAGAAATGGGGGCTTTTTTAATTAATAGCAAATATGAATCAGTCATAGATGAAATTTATGATTTATTTCCAATTCTTAGAGAAAAAAGAAGACAGTTAGTTGGTGAATTATCAGGAGGACAAAGACAACAGGTAGCTCTTGGTAGGGCGTTAATGATTAAACCTTCAGTTTTAATGCTTGATGAACCAACAGCAGGAGTTTCACCAATAGTAATGGATGAATTGTTTGACCATATAATAAAAGTAAAAAGAACTAATGTTGCAATTTTGATGGTCGAACAAAACGCAAAACAAGCATTGAATATTTCAGATAGGGGCTATGTTTTAGTCACAGGTGAAAATCGTTATTCTGGAACTGGAAAAGAATTGTTAGAAGACCAAAGAGTAAGAAGCTCTTTTTTAGGTGGTTGATATGGACTATTTAAATGCAATTATTTTATTATTAAATTATATTTTTGTTCCAGGTTTAACATATGGATCCCAATTAGCATTAGGAGCAATATTTGTAACTTTAATTTATGGAATTTTAAGATTTGCAAACTTTGCAACAGGAGACATGATGTCTTTTGGAACTATGTTTACAATTTTATTTACTTGGTATTTTCAATCAATCGGTATTAGTCTTGGGGTATTGCCTACTGCGCTATTAGCCATTCCTTTTGCAGTAATTTTTATGGTAGGTTATATGCTTTTAGTAGATAAATTTGTTTTTAAATATTATAGAATAAACAAAAGTCCACCAGTTCAATTAGCAATGGTAAGTATTGGTGTGATGTTTGTTACACAAGCAGTTGTTAGAATAATAATAGGACCATCTGATAGAAGATTTTTTGATGGTGAAAAATTTCTGATTAGGGCAGGTGAATTTAAAGAAATAACAGGTTTAAATGAAGGTTTGGCAATTAAATCAACTCAAGTTATCACAATTTTTGTTACTTTGATTCTTGTATCTACTCTTTTTTGGTTTTTAAATAAAACAAAAACTGGAAAAAGTATGAGGGCATATTCAGATAATGAGGATTTAGCACTTCTTTCAGGAATAGATCCAAAAAAGATTGTAATGATTACGTGGATTATAGCTGGTATTCTAGCCACTATAGGAGGAGCCCTTTATGGTTTGGACAAAAGTTTCAAACCTTTTACCTACTTCAATAACATGTTGCCAATTTTTGCTGCTGCAATTGTAGGAGGAATAGGAAATCCTTTTGGGGCATTTTTAGGAGGTTATGTAATTGCGTTTTCTGAAATACTTTTAACCTATGCTTATAAGAAATTTTTTATGTATGTTTTACCGGAAAGTATGGAGCCCGATGGTTTAATTCAGTTGCTTTCTACGGATTATAAGTTTGCAGTATCATTTTCAATACTAGTAATAGTACTATTGTATCGACCATCAGGTATTTTTAAAGGAAAAGTATTGTGAGAAAAAATTTAAATGTAATCGTAGCTTATAGTATTATGATGGGATTAATTATTCTTGTTGGAATATTTCAATCTTGGAATATTGCCTTATCAATATTTAATCTTTGTTTGATTTCTGCTGTAATGACAATGGGTGCTAATATTCAATGGGGTTATGCTGGCTTAATTAATTTTGGAATAATGGGCTATACAGCCTTAGGTGGTTTGGCTGCAGTTTTAATCTCAGTTAATCCAGTCCAAGAAGCTTGGAACGCTGGAGGTTTAAATATTTTATCAAGTCTATTTCTTATCATAGGAATGGTTTTAGCGGTTAAATATGTTTTAAATAAATATGAAAAATCCAAAGTTAGAACTTACATTATAGCAACAATAATCATCTCGGGGATTATCATTATTAGATTTGTTTCAGAACCTGGTATAGAGGCAATCGAGGAAGTAAATCCTGCAAAGACAGGTTTTCTAGGTGGTTTTGGATTGCCAATTATATTTTCTTGGGTTGTGGGAGCTTTATTTGCCGGAGGTTTAGCATTTGTAATTGGTAAAGTTGCATTGGGCCTTAGAGCAGATTATTTGGCTATAGCCACGTTATTAATTTCAGAAATAGTCATAGCAATTATTAAACACGAAGATTGGCTCACTAGAGGTGTTAAAAATGTAATTGGATTGAAACGCCCCGCACCCTACGAAGTAAATTTACAGCAAACAGATTGGTTTATTAATTTAGTTCAAAAATTTAACTCAGGTAAACTTAATTTAATTTCAGATATTACTGAAAGACAAGCTGCTCTTAATCAATATGTTATCGAAGGATCATCCGTTTTTGTAAAACTTTGTTATTCAGGATTATTTTTATTTGTTGTTATTATTCTTCTAATTTTGACTCAAAAAGCTCTTTATTCTCCCTGGGGAAGAATGATGAGAGCTATAAGAGATAATGAGGAGGCAGCTAATGCGATGGGCAAAAATGTTGTTAAACAACACTTACTAATCTTTGTTTTAGGTTCTGCAATAGTTGGTATTGCTGGAGCGATGTTAGTAACACAAGATGGATTATTTACTCCAGGCAGTTACAGGCCAATGAGGTATACTTTTTTGATTTGGGTAATGGTTATTGTAGGAGGGAGTGGTAATAATTTTGGAGCAATTCTAGGAGGTTTTGTAGTTTGGTTTTTGTGGATTGAAGCTGCACCAATAGGAATGTACTTAGTTAATTTAACAACATCAGGCTTAGATGACACACATTCTTTAAAAGTTCATTTAATTGAAAGTGTTCCTTATTTTAGATTTTTAATGATGGGATTAGGCTTGCTTTTAATTATGAGGTATAGACCAAAAGGCATAATCCCAGAAAAAATAGAGATAAAATAACTTTATGAAATATATAATATTAGGTGCCGCAATAGCTTGGGCAATGTACATGGCTGATAAGTACATGTTTTAATGAACTTATTAATCCTTTCTGAGTTAAGCATATTTGAAATTTTATTAATTATCTTCACTGTATTCATAGCATCAATAATAAGAGGTTTTAATGGGTTTGGTTTTTCAGCTACATGTATCTCATTAATTTCTTTTATTTTGCCTGCAATAGAAATTGTTCCAATAATTCTAATTCTTGAAATTTCAGTAAGTATTTTTATGGCTCCTTACATATGGAGTAACATAAACTGGAAGTTTGTATTTCACATTTTAGTGGGCATCTCGATAGGTTCTCCTATAGGTCTTTTTTTATTGCAATTTTTATCTCCAAATATTGTTCACTTATCAATTTGTTTAATTGTTATTTTTTTTGTAATTTTACAATTACAAGGATACTCAAACAAAAAAATAAATACTATACCAGTTAAAATTTTAGCAGGAGGTTTATCTGGAATAATTAATGGACTTGGAACCTTGGGTGGAATGCCAATATCTTTGTTTCTGCTAATTACAAGAGCACCACCAATTGTAATAAGAGGATCATTAGCAGCAATTTTTTTTATAGCAGATGCTTATGTTCTAAATCTTAGTTTTTTTTCAAATATTGTTGACGCTAAAGTTTTTTATAGAGCCTTACCTTTAATATTAATTCTTCCAATTGGTGTTTTTATTGGCAATAAACTCTTTGTTAAAAGTAGAGAAGAAACTTATAGGAAATTTGTTTTTTATTTTCTTATAGTTATTTCTATAATTGGAATTTTTAAAGTTATCAATAATTTTTAAATAAAAAACCCCAGCAGATGTCTTTGCTGGGGTTTTATAATAATTAAGATTTTATCTCTGTTTTTTTGTTTTAAATTTTCCGCCTTTAACTTCTTGTTCTAAGAAAGAACCCTCAGCTTCACCGACGCTAGTAAAAGTTACTCCAGTTGCACCTTCATAATCAACTTTTTTACCTTTAGCTAATAAATCTAAACCTTTTTTTAGTTGTCCTGGGTAGATTTTTGTTCCAGGGCCGTTAGCAACATCCATTACATTTTTTGCAATCGAAGCTCTATCAGCTGAACCACCTGCTTGCATTGCTAAAATAATTAAAGCTGCCGCATCATAAGATTCACCAGTGTATGGACCAGAGCTATCAATACCAGCTGCACTTGCAACTTTAGCAAATACTCCTGAACCTTTTCCAGTTGATCCTGGCATTGAACCAAAAGATTTACTTAAATCTTTTCCAAATGCATCAACTAGTGATTGACCAATCATTCCATCAGATAGAATAAATCTATCAAATGCTCCTGAGTCTAATGAAGCTTGAATGATTCCTTTTCCACCTTGGTCTAAATAACCAATTACAGCTACCGCATCACCTCCTGCTGAAGCAAGAGTTGCTACTTCAGAAGAATAATCAGCTTTTCCGTCTTCATGAGCATTTACAGTAGTTACTTTGATACCATGAGCTTCAACAGCTGCTTTATATACATCTGCCAAACCTTTTCCGTAGTCATTATTTGTGTAAGTGATTGCAACACTCTTAACTTTTCTATCTTTAGTTATATCAGCTAAGATTTGTCCCCCTCTAGCATCCGATGGAGCAGTTCTGAAGAAATATCCATTGTCATCTAGAGTTGTTAATCCAGGAGAAGTAGCTGATGGAGATATCATTACAACACCATTTGGTACAGCAACATTTGATGCAATAGCACCAGTTACACCTGAACAGTCCGCTCCCATGATAGCAGCAACACCTTGTGAGATTACACCTTCTGCTGCTGCAGTAGCTGCTGCTGAGTCTACACAAGTTGAGTCTGCTCTAATTGGTTCAATTTTTTTTCCACCTAATAAAGAACCTGAGTCAGAAGCTTCTTTGAAAGCAAGTTCTGCTGAGGCTGCCATAGCCGGAGTAAGTGATTCAATGGGACCAGTAAAACCAAGTATGATACCCATTTTAATGTCTGCCATTACTTTTGTTCCAAAAATTGAAACAAATATAAATGCAGCTATAAATAGTTTTTTCATTATCTTCCTTTTTTATTGTTAACAATTTGTAAAAGATAAATTAAAGACTATTTATATAATATTTCAATAACCAAATTACTTAATTTTATGAAGTAAAAAAACAGAAGATATAACAATAATACCACCCAATATGAACGTTAATGTCGGAACCTCCCCAAAAGTTATATATGATATAATTATCCCAAAAATGGGAAACAGAGAATAAAAGGGAAATATTTGCCCAACAGTATAAAACTTATAAAGATAAAACATTAGTAAATGTGCACATAATGAGACGATTATTGCTTGATATGAAATTAAAATCCAAGAACTGATATTTATTTTTTCAATGTTATTATAAAAATTCCCCTCAATTAATATTGATACAATCATCAGCATTAAAAAACCAAATATACCTGCACTAGCATTGATCATACTAATCGGTAAATCTTTGAGCTGTCTAGAGTAGGCTTGAGCTAAACCAAAAAATAATGCCATTAAGCTTGCAAAAAATAATCCTAAATAATTTTCATTCAGTTTTGGATCAAAAAAAATAATTAATATTCCTACAAATGAGGTTAAAATTAAAAGCCATTTATTTTTACTTATATTTTCATGAAGAATGAAAGCGCTAGCAAGAATACCAAAAGGTATTGCTAATTGAGACCCCAGGATAATTGGAGAAATAATTGAAGAGTAGTATAGAGATAAATTCATGAATATATAAACCAATACGCCCATTGAAATTGAAAAAATTATAAGAGGTCTAAAAAACTTTTTGTGTGGTAATCTAAATTTCCAAAAAGGAATTAATATAAGAAATACCAATAACATTCTTAACGATGCCATTAATATTGGAGGTACAGAATTATTTAAAACTAATTTTGCTGCTGGAAAAGAACTTCCATGAGCTACCATTATGAAAATAAGGATTATTAAATGTTTAAGAGGCAAATTTTTTTTACTTTAAAAGTACTGTTTAAATGTTTCATTGATAGATAAAACTCCATAATCATTAAGCCCCCCTATAATCAATTGTAATGCTACCAACAAAATAAACCCTAAACCAACATAAACTATCCATAAATGTTTCTGAACATAATTAGCAAGATAAGTTGCTAAAGCTCCAGTTAAAATAACTGATAAAACTAATCCAAATATCATAAATCCGAAATTTCCTTTTGAAGCTCCCACAACACCAATCACATTATCAAAACTAATTGTAATATCTGCAAAAAGTACTTTGTAAATACTTTGAACAAAAGATGGCTCTTTTGATTTTAATTTTGGAGATTTTATCTTTTTAATTTCAAATAAATCTTTTCTTAAATCATTTACAATCCATATTAGTAAAAGACCCCCAATTATCTTAATCCAATAGAATTGGAATAAGTATGTAGCAAAAATAGCAAATATAATTTTAAATATTAAAGCACCTGCAACTCCCCATAAAATGATTTTTTTTCTGTTCTTCGGAACGAAGTTTGCAGCTATTAAACCTATAATTATCGCATTATCTGCTGCCAGGATTATATCAATAAATATAATTTGTACTAATATGACTAGATCTTCTAACAAAATAGAAGCATTTTATTTAAAATATTTTTTTAATCAATCAAATGATTAAAAGAATTAGTATTTAGAAACTTTTTCTCCAGCTATTACTGATTTTAACTGATCATATTCTTTACAA
>CABYPE010000014.1 GCA_902520685.1 uncultured Pelagibacteraceae bacterium
ACAAAGAATACCTGCTATGGAGGAACTAAAATTAACTGGTGGTTGGGCTGGATATTATGATTGTAATAGACTTGATAACAATGCAGTTGTTGGCAAACATCCTAAATTTGAAAATGTATATTTAGCAACAGGATTTACTGGCAGAGGGCTTATGCAAGCACCAGGCATTGGAAGAGCTTTAACAGAATTAATTATAACAGGAGCTTATCAATCTATTGATATATCAAATATGGCTGTAGAGAGAGTTTTGGGTAAAAAAGCAAGACCCGAACCATATGTTCTTTAATAATTAAGTCCCACAAAAAGTTTGATATTTTTTATCTGATATAGAAGGGGATTGATAGTCGTCTTTTCTTGCCTGTTCATCGTAGGGTCTTTTTAAAATTTCTAAAATTTTATTGAATGGTTTTAAGTCATTTTGTTCTGCAGCCTCCAAAGCTTGTTCAATTTTATGGTTCCTTGGAATAAATAATGGATTATTACTTCTCATTAATTTCAAAGATTTTTTTGATGTACCGTTATTTTTTGATGATCTATCTTCCCATCTTTTTGTCCAGTTTATAAAATCTTTATCGTTATATAACTCATTTTTTTTTGGATCGAGATTCATCAAATTACAAAAAGTGTTTGTATAATCTGCTTTTTTTTCATGCATCCAAGTTAAAAGATCTAAAATTAAAAATTTATCTTTATCATCTAAACCAAACAATCCTAATTTATCTCTCATCATATTCATCCACTTTTCTTCATATTTTTTCTCAAAAGAATTAATTGTTTCAGTAGCAATTTTAATAGCTTTTTCTTGATCTTTATCTATTAAAGGAATTAAACATTCAGCAAATCTAGCCAAATTCCATTTTGTAATGACAGGTTGATTACAATATGCATATCTGCCTGTTTGATCAATTGAACTAAATACAGTTTTTGGATCATAGGTATCCATAAATGCACAAGGTCCATAATCAATAGTTTCTCCTGAAATAGCCATATTATCAGTATTCATAACACCATGTATAAAACCAACTCTCATCCAGTTCACCACTAAATTACATTGTCTGTCTATTAAAAGATTTATTAAGTCTAAAGCTTTATTATTTGAATCCTTTATTTCTGGGTAGTGTCTATCAATTGTGTAATCTAACAAAGTCTTTAATTCATCTTCTTTTTGTCTTGCCGCTATATACTGAAATGTCCCAACTCTAATATGACTAGATGCAACACGAGTGAGTATTGAACCTTGTAAAGTTCTTTCTCTTTGAACATCTTCACCAGTTTTTACTACTGCTAAACTTCGTGTAGTAGGAATATTCAATGCATTCATAGCTTCACTAATAATATATTCTCTAAGCATCGGACCTAAAGCTGCACGACCATCACCATTTCTAGAAAATGTAGTTTTGCCCGAACCTTTAAATTGAATATCATATTTTTTATTTGATTTAGTTGTATGCTCACCAATTAATACTGCTCTTCCATCTCCAAGCATTGTAAAATGACCAAACTGGTGTCCAGCATAAGCTTGAGCAATTGAATTACTTCCTTCTGGTAAAACATTTCCTGAAAAAATTTTGGACAACTCTTTTTCATTAATCATTGAAAAATCTAAATTTAAATCTGAAGCTAAAGCTTTATTAAATATAATTAATTCAGGCTTTCTTACAGGTATTGGTTTAATATCTTCTTTAAATAAGCCTGATAGATTGAAGTATGTGTTGTTGAAATTCCAGTTTACTTTATTCATAAAAAAAGCGATTTATAATAATATAAACCGCTTTTTTGAAAATTTTAATTTTTATTTTTTCTTATATTTAGCTGCTTCTTCAGAACCTGAAGTTGCTGAACCTTTACTATAAGAGTGAGCACCCATTCCAGCTAATTGACCATCTTTAACTATTAAATATTGATCTCTGATTTCCTTACCTTCAAAGAAACACTCCAATATTTCTCTAGTACCATCAGCATATCTTGCTTGAGCTGTCAAAGATGTTCCTGAAGTATGAGGCGTCATACCATGATGTGGCATGTTTCTCCACACATGATCATTAGGTGCTGGCTGAGGAAACCATACATCTCCTGCATAACCACTTAATTGACCACTTTTCAAAGCATTTGCAATTGCTTCTCTATTACAAATCTTTCCTCTTGCAGTGTTTACAATGTAAGCCCCTTTTTTCATTTTACTTATCATTACCTCATCAAATAAATTCTCTGTTTCTGGATGAAGAGGACAATTAATAGTCACTACATCACAGACTTTTACCATTGACTCAACAGACTCATGAAATGTAAGGTTAAGTTCTTTTTCAACTGCATCAG
Source organism: uncultured Pelagibacteraceae bacterium (assembly GCA_902520685.1). Lineage (GTDB taxonomy): Bacteria > Pseudomonadota > Alphaproteobacteria > Pelagibacterales > Pelagibacteraceae > Pelagibacter. Next base: position 2,317 of record CABYPE010000014.1, read on the forward strand.
GTAGTTTATGTCTATCAAAATAATGCAAATGGACATCAAATGGTTTCATTTTTCTTAATGCGTCTAAACCAATACGTCCTGCAGCAACTGTTCCAATATGCATACCCTCTACATCATACGATCTCTGAACAGCATCAGCTATATTCCATCCACCTTCATTAACTATTCTATGCTGATTATGGTAATCTCTCACCATCGAAACAATCATCATAACAATGTGTTCGGCTACAGATCTGGAGTTACAATAAGTTACCTCTACAACATCAATTTTATTATCCATTGCAGCCTGCAAATCAACATGGTCAGAACCAATACCTGCTGTGATTGCCATTTTTAGATTTTTAGCTTTTTCAATTCTTTCCTTTGTTAAATAATATGGAAAAAATGGTTGAGAAATAACAATGTCAGCATCAACAATATGTTTGTCAGCTTCACATCCATCTCCATCTTTACTATTAGTTACCACTAACTCATGACCGTTACTTTCTAGAAATTTTCTTAGTCCTAATTCACCTGATACGCAACCTAGCAATTGTCCTGGAGTATAATCTCTACCTTTTGGTGAAGGTAAAGTCATTCCATCCGGATATTTTTCTATTTTTGGTAATTCAGAAAGCGCATATGATTTTGGCATTCCACCTTTAGGATCATCATAGAGTATGCATAATATCTTCATTTATTCTCCTGCTTATAATTAATATCTGTTTACAGCATCTACATTATTTTAAGGTACCAAGCAAATGAATTGTTTTTATTTTGGGTAAGACTTTTTTAATATAAGACGGTTAATAATTATTGCAAAAATTATAATTATAATTGAGCCAGTTATTACTGGACTTAATAAGTAGCCAAATGACACGCTTCCCATAATTACTATTATTGGATTTCCTCCTGCCGGAGGATGTGTAACATTAAATAAAATCATGAAACCAACTCCAAAACCCACAGCTAAAGGAATGATTATATAGAGTGGTAATGGAATAAAGTTTAAAAAAAACAAACCAACTAATGTTGTTACTAAGTGACCAAAAAAAACGTTTTTTGGCTGAGCAAAGGGGCTTTCAGGATATCCATAAAGTAAAACCATCGATGATCCAAAGGAAGCTAATAAAAATATTCCAAACTCAGTTTTGTAAGTTAAGAAGGTTAAGGCAGCTATTGTGATTATAGAAAAAATACAAGCTAAAATAGATTGTTTTAAGTTTCCCATCATATTATTTTGATACAATTTTTTTTAATGTTTTAAAAGGTAATAGTATACAGTCTTTTCTAGCAAAATGTCTTTTTTTGAATAATTTTTTTAATAATGCCCATTTTTTTTCTTTTATCTTAATATTTTCATCAAAATAAAAATTAGCTTCCTCACATAAATGATAAATTTTTTCTTTTTGATTATTAATTGAAATTTTTGAAAGTAAGCTAGCTGAAGCTTGGCAAAAAACACAGGATTTACCGTGGTATCCAAAATCAACTATTTTATTATTTCTAATTATCAATTCAATTTGTAATTCATCTCCACATAAGGGATTTTTTAATTTAGAATAATGCGTATGATCCTTGATATTCCTATTATTATCAGTGTTAGATGCGATATTAATTATTTCTAAATCCATTTTAATTTATATATTATTTATACAATAAAAAAATGAGATCTTATAGCCAAGCTGTCAATATACTTAAAAGAGGTAAAATAATTATTGGTAATGAATATATAAAAAGCTCAAAGTGTTTAAATAGAGTATGTGCGTCAAATATTCTATCTAATGTAGACTATCCTTCTGCAAACAATTCTTCTTTTGATGGTTATGCACTTAATTCAGATGATACCATAGGTATCAGAAAAAATAAATCTAAAGCTTTTAAAATAATAGGTTCTATTCCCGCAGGTAAAAAACCAATTAAAAAAAAAATTAAGAAATTTAATGCTGTTGAAATAATGACAGGTGGCATTATTCCAAAAGGCTTTGATACTGTTATTCCAATAGAACAGATAAATTTTTATCCAAATAACAAAATTAAAAAATTTATCTTAATTACAAAAAGGATAAAAAAATTCAATAATGTAAGGTTCGCAGGATCTGATTATAAAAAAAGGCAATTAATAATTAAAAAAGGAACGATTATTCAGCCTAATCATATACTAGCTCTAAAGACATTAGGTGTGAATAAAATTAAAGTTAAAAAAAAATTGAATATTTTGTTTTTTTCAACAGGTAATGAAATTTCTAATCTTAATAATGTTCCAAGCTGGAAAGTAAGAAATTCCAATAGTCATTATATTGAAAATTTAAGTAAAAATTTTTTATTTAATTTTACAAATGGTGGTGTTTTAAAAGATAACCATCAAAATTTATTTAAGTCAAAAATTAAACAAATTTTAAAATCAAAAATAGATATTATCATAACTTCTGGGGCTGTATCAGCTGGAAAATTTGATTATATTCCTAGTGTTGTAAAAAAGTTTAAAACCTCTCACTATTTGAAAAGTGTAAGGATTAGGCCAGGTAAACCATTATTATTCGCCAAAATAAGACAAAAAGCCATATTCGGTTTACCTGGAAATCCAATTTCCTCTGCAGCATGTTTCAGATTTTTTGTTTATCCTTATATAGAAAATATATTAAATTTGAGTTCTGAAAAACCAATCAAGGCTATTTTAAAAAATAGTTTTCAAAAAAATAAAAATTTAACAAGATTTATTAAAAGTAAAATCAACACAACTAAAAATGGTAAAGTAGAGGTAGAGTTATTATCTGGCCAAGAGTCCTTTAGAATTAAGTCTTTTGTTAGATCAAATATGTGGGCGGTGCTACCCAATGGGCAATCAAGATTTAAAAAAGGGCAGATTATTGATTGTTTTTTTCCCAATCTCTCAAATAAAATTTTAGATTAATTTATCTAATTTTGTTGTAGTTATAAATTTTTAGAATTAATCTGCCGCGAATGCTTGAATTAAAAAATCCAAAAACTGCTGTACCGGTTGTCTTGTTTGCTGGCATTTTATGGTCATTTGGACCTTTAGTTGTCCGTTATATGGACAATCCAAACCAAGTTCCTTGGCAGTATATATTTGGAAGAGGACTTACTATTTTTATTATTCTAAATCTTTATTTGTACTTTGAAGAGGGAATGAAATTTTGGAAAAATTATCTAAAAATAGGTAAGTCTGGCATCTTAGGAGGCTTAGGTCTTGGTATCGCTATGATTTCATTTATTTACTCTATTACAAACACATCAGCCGCAGTTACTTTACTGTGTTTAGCTGCAATGCCATTCTTCACTGCACTTTTAGCATTTATCTTTCTAAAAGAGCAAATTTCATTAAGTGTTTGGATATCAATTTTTATTGCAACTATAGGTATAATTATTATGGCTTTTGGTAATACAGGAGAAAACTCTCTTATAGGATTTATTTTTGGAATAACTTCTTCTGTAGGTTTTTCAGTTTTTTCAGTTACCTTAAGATGGAGAAAAGAAACACCTAAATTTACAACAGTTGCTTTTGCTGGTTTGTTTTGCTTTTTATTTGCAACAATTATGATTTTAACTAAAGGACAGGTTTTCTTTTCATCAAGTTATAATGGTTCCTTATTTTCTTTGCATGGTACATTGGTTTGTTTAGGTTTAATTTTATATTCAATTGGTTCTAAAGCAATTCCTGCTGCTGAGTTAACCTTACTATCTTTAACAGAGGTAATAGGTGGAATTTTTTGGGTATGGCTTCCTTTATTTGGAATTAATGAAGTTCCAGATACAAATACTATTATTGGTGGCTTCTTTTTATTTATGTCATTATTTTATTACAGTTTAATTATGAGATGGAATAAAAGATACATTGGATTAAATTAGTTTTCTTAGGAGAATTGAATGGAAAGACCAGATTTTTTTAGTCTAAAAAATGGGGAGAAAGTAAAACTACCTTTTTCTGATCTTGAATATAATAATCGAGTTTCAAATCTTAGATCTTTAATGGAAAAAAAAAATATGGATATGGTAATTCTTACTTCCATGCACAATGTTGCTTATTATACAGGCTTTATTTATTGTTCCTTTGGCAGACCCTATGGCTGTATTATTACTAAAAATAAAATTTTTACAATTTCAGCAAATATTGATGCAAGCCAACCTTGGAGAAGATCGCACTGTGAAAATATAATATACACAGACTGGAAAAGAGATAATTTTTTAAAAGCAATTGTGTCAATTGTTGGAAGAGATGAACCTCCAAAAAACGTAGGAATTGAGTTTGATCATATAACTTTGGACATAAAGGAGAAAATAAACTCTATATTTACATTTTCAGTTTTTTTTGATGTAGCAAAAGATCTTATGCAGCTAAGAATGATTAAATCTAATGAAGAAATTGAAATAATAAAAAATGGGTCGAGAATTGCTGATTTAGGAGGTGAGGAAATTGTAAAAAATATCAGTCAAGGTAACACAGAATTAGAAATTGCTATCGCTGGTAGAGATTGTATGGAAAGAGAAATTGCAAAATCTTATCCAGGAGCAGAATACATGGATACTTGGGTCTGGTTTCAATCTGGAATTAATACTGATGGAGCTCATAATCCAAAAACAAATCGTCAACTTCAAAATGGAGACATCTTATCACTTAATACCTTTCCAATGATATCAGGATATTACACAGCACTTGAAAGAACCCTATTTTTAGATCATGCTGACAATGAGTCTTTAAAAGCTTGGGAAGCAAATGTTAAAGTTCACAAACGTGGTTTAGAATTAATCAAACCTGGTGTTAAGTGTTCTGACATATGTAATGAGCTTAATGAATTATTTGCTGAACTGGGTTATCTTCAATACCGAACTTTTGGTTATGGTCATTCATTTGGTGTGCTTTCACACTTTTATGGAAGAGAAGCAGGGCTAGAACTTAGAGAAGATATTGATACTATTTTAGAAGAAAATATGGTGATCTCAATGGAACCAATGATTATGATACCAGAGGGAAAGCCTGGAGCAGGAGGTTATAGAGAACATGACATTTTAGTCATCAAAAAAAATGGTGCAGAGAACATTACAAAATTTCCTTTTGGCCCTGAGCACAATATTATAAAAGCATAAAAAAATGAGTAAAAATAAAACAATTGTTAACAGTTGGAATGAGTGGGATCCATTAAAGCATGTAATTGTTGGAAAGGCAGATGGAACCTGTATACCTGCCCCAGAACCTGCTTTAGATGCAAAAGTACCTGAAGATAGTGACATGAGAGGTCAGTTTGGCCCTCGTACTAAAGACACTGTTGATAAAGCTAACCAACTCTTAGATGATTTTTCAAACATTTTAGAAAAAAAAGGAATCAAAGTCGATAGACCAACTCCTATTGATTTTAATCAAAAAACATCTACCCCAGATTGGGAAGCTGAAACTATGTTTGGCTGTATGCCTCCAAGAGATGTTTTATTAACGGTTGGAAATGAAATTCTTGAGGCAACCATGAGTTATCGCAGTAGATGGTTTGAATACTTATGCTACCGGCCATTATTAAAAGAATATTATAATAAAGATCCTGACATGAGACATGAGTCTGCACCAAAACCTAGATTAACAGATTTAGATTATAGAAAAGATTATTTATCAGAAAAAATTGGTGTACAAAAAAGATTAGAGTGGACTGAACAAAGGTACTTTGTAACTACAGAAGAAGAGCCTTTATTTGATGCAGCTGATGTTTTAAGATTTGGCAAAGATTTAGTCGTACAGCATGGTTTTACAACAAATTTAAAAGGAATTGATTGGTTAAAAAGACATTACAAAAATCATAGGGTTCATGCCGTAAACTTTCCAGGTGATCCTTATCCAATACATATAGATGCAACTTTTACTCCGATCAAGGAAGGATTGATCATCAATAATCCTCAGAGAAGACTTCCAAAAGAACAGAGAAAGTTATTTGAGGATAATGGCTGGGAAATAGTTGATAGTGCTCAACCCGCACATAACGAACCACCACCATTATGCTATTCTTCTACTTGGTTATCTATGAATGTGCTAGTTCTTGACCCTAAAACAGTTTGTGTTGAAAAAAGTGAAGTATATCAAGCAGAACAATTAGATAAATTTGGAATGGAAGTTATTCCTGTTGAATTAAGAGATGCTTATGCATTTGGTGGAGGATTACATTGCTGTACAGCCGATGTCTACAGAGAAGGTACCTTAAAGGATTATTTTCCAAAACAATAATAGATTTTAATTAAAGTTATTTTACAATTTTTTTTGTTAGTGCTGAAATATGATTTGAAAATATAAATTCTGAACTAATTTCCTTGTAGCTTTCATCACCTATAATCTTTGCGTAAGTAAGCCAATTGTTAATTATTAAAACTTCACTTAATGTTATATTATTTAAACTTCTCGAGAATTTTTTTTTGCCTTTTTGGGAACCGCTAGCTATTTCAATATCAATCAACTTTTCTTTTTTTCTCCATTCTTCATTATAAAAAATCTCGTTTAATTTTTTAACATCTTTATATCCTGGAAAAGAAAAATCAAATTCTGTACATCCTCTTTTTATATCTAAATTAAAATTTTTAAGTAATTTATTTAAATCTACTTCAATTAATTTTGAAATAACTTTAGCATCATCAACGGAAGAGCAATAAATCAATGCCTTGTAGTTACCTTTTATATTTTCTCTAAGTTCAACAAAACATTTTCTAATATTATCATTTGGTAGCTTTAAATTATTAAAGAAAATAAATAACTTTATTAATTGAGAAACTTCCTTTAATTCAATTTGAACTTTAAAACAACTAAAACAATATTCTGGAATAATATTGTATTTATTAAATGCTTTTTTATGTCTGTCACAATTTAAATTTTCCCCATTTCTTCTATGTATTTGTGTGTCTAGATAAATAGTTTTTTTTAAATTTATTTTAATTATTTCGTTACATTCCTTTATATATTTACTTAGATCAGACGTGAGAATTTCATTACTTGTAAGAATTTTTGAATGTATCTCTTGGATTTTATTATTTGCTTTTATTATTGAATTATTTTCTAATTGATCTGTCTTATAAAAATTAAGAATTCTAATTAAATTGTTTTGGGCATTAAAATGCTCAGGGTTACATTTCAAAGCTTTAATATAATAATTAATAGCAACAGAATATTTTCCATAATCATCATATTGAGTTGCTAGATTATTATACGCACTTGCATAATTCTTATTAAGCTCTATCGCTTTTTTATAACTTTCTATTGCTTTATCATTTTCTCCCAAGTGACTAAAGGCAACACCTAGGTTGTTATAAGCTTCAATAAATTTATTGTCATATTCTAAAGTTTTTTTAAAAGCTAGAAGTGCATTTGTCCAGTTTTCCAAACTTAAATTTATTATGCCGTTTATATTAAATAAAAATGGGATATTATGTTTAAGTCCAATTAATTTATTACTTAAATTTAATGCAGCAATTAAATTTTTTGATTTGTAAAGATATATTATTTTATCTATTTCGGACCTAATGGAATTTTTCAATTTTATCATTCATTAATGTATTTCCTATTGATGGAAAAACATAAAGATTTTTGAACTTTATAACCAATGATGATTAAGAATGATGGATATGTTCGATCTGCCTGCGTTGATATGACTTTTAAAAAATTTAATTATTTTTAAGAGTATTAATTTTTGAGTAAATCTTATTATTATTTAAAAAAAGATTAATCTTAACTGGGATTTTTTTTTAAAAATTCAATATACTTTACTACCTCTTCTAATTTTTCATCATCGATATCTTTGTAACTAGCATAAAATTTATTTTTTACACATATTGCAACATGGGCGTAAGGGTTTCTACCTTTAGGATGATTAGGGTGATTGGGTAGTTGACCAACCAAATAATCACCAGCTTCTTGAATAATTTTCCAGAGTTTACTTGTGTTTTCTTTGTTCATACAACTTAAATCCTTGTTTTATTTCAAATATATCTAATCGTATATCTAGTATCCTGTAAAATTACACTTAAATAGTCTATTAAATCTTATGGTTAAATTAAAAAAATTAATTATTGCGTGTGATGGTGAGTCTGCTAGTGGTAAAAGTACAGCCGCAAAGCTAGTTTCAAAAAAATATAAACTTTTGTTAATTAATTCAGGTTTAATTTATAGATATTGTAGTAAGTTAATAATTGACGAAAAACCAAAAAATATAATCTCTTTTTTAAAAAAGAAATTTAAAACAGTTACTTATAAAGTAATAGCAAAACATAAACTCCACTCAGAGGAAATTTCTAATCATGTAGCGATTATAGCAAAGAACAAAAAAGTCAGAGAAGTTGTTAATCAATTACAGATGAAGATTATTAAAATGAATAACAGAATTTGTGTTGAGGGACGTGATATTGCAAGCAAGATTTTAGCTAAAAATCCAAAATATGATTTAGCCTTCTATTTTAAATGTAGCTTGGAAGTTGCTGCTTACAGACGTTGGTTAGATCTTAAAAAATCAGTACCACTCAATAAAGTAAAAAAATCCTTAAAAGTAAGAACTTTTTTAGATAAGCGAAGAAAAAATAGTCCCTTAATTAAAGTTAAAGATGCTATATTGATTAGAAGTGATAAGTTAAATAAAAAAGAAGTTTTGACTAAGATGTCAAAATCTATTGATACAGTTTTAAAAAATTAATATTTTTTTTCATCTACTACTTTATAATCTTTAATATTTTCCTCATTTGAGGATGTTTCTATTACAGGTTTAGGTTCTTGGATTGGTTCAGTTTGTGGATTTAACTCGATTCCTGCTGGAGTAATGGTCTGCGGCATTGCAACAAACTGTGAGTCCGGATTATCAACAGTTTTTCTTACTTTCATTCTATAAATGCCAAAAACACCAATTACTGCATGAAAGAAAAATAAAAATATAAAAAATCCGTTTGAACCAACTATATCCATAAATATTGAACATAAAAATGGACCACTCATTGCCCCCAATCCAAATACGAATTGAAGACCTGCACCTGCCGCAACAAATTTTTCTTTTGGGATATAGTCATTTGTATGTGCCAAAATTAAAGAGAACATAGGCAAACTACAAAAAGAAAAAAGTATTAAAAAAATATAAAACCAAGTTTTACTGGTAGCAAGGCCTTCTGGTAAATACATTTGACGTGAAACTAAAATCGCAAATATTGCAAAAATCGAGGCACCAAAAGTAGAAATTACTATCACCAGTCTCCTATCATAAATGTCAGATAATTTTCCAACTGGGAATTGCGAAACTGCTCCTGAGATTGCTAATAAGAATGTCACAATCGAAATTTCCAAAATAGAAAAATTCATTGATGTTGCATATACTGCTAATAAGGTAAACAATGCAGATTGAATTGTCCCATAAAAAAAAGAACTTACCATTCCAAATGGTGATGCCTCATAAAGATTTTTTAAAGTCATCGCTTTAATTCTTTTAAAAGTAGGTGGTTTTTTTTTAGTTAATAAAATAGGAATCAATGCAGCAGAAGTTATTACTGATACCAATATGAAAGGTTGAAAATTTTGAGGACTACTAAAGTTAAGTAAAAACATACCAATACCCATAGCCCCATAAAGTATAACCATATAAATAGAAAGAACACTGCCTCTGTTTTTATTACTTGATCTGTCATTAAGCCAACTTTCAGCAACTGTATAAATACAGACCATACTTATTCCAGTTAGGACTCTTAACAAAAACCAAATGAATGGATTTATTAAAATAGAGTGAACTAAAATTACTAATGATGCTAATGAAGCAAAGGCTGCAAATACTCTAATATGTCCAACTCTTGAAATTATATTTGGGATTGTAGCTGCACCAACAAAGTATCCAACAAAATAACCAGACATCATAAAGCCTGTGGCAGTCAAACTAAAATCTTCTTGCACGGCTCGTACTCCAAGTAATGAGCCTTGAAATCCATACGCCATCATCAAGAATCCCATTCCTAAAAAAAGTGCCCAAGAATTTTTTAATACTTTGTTCATATGAGTCGACGTCTATTTCTGATTTGAGGCTAAATCAAGTTAAATGTAATTAAGAATTTAAGATTTTTTAAGCTTAAGAAAGGAGTGGATAGCTATCGTTAATATAATCACAACACCTCCCTGAATTGTCTCCAAGCTTGGTTGTTCTTTAATAATCATCCAAACCCACAGTGGGCCTATAATAGTCTCTAATAAAAAGAATAGATTTACTTCCTCAGCTGGAATAAATCTTGGAGCTATTGTTACCAACACAAATGGGATTGCAACACACATTACGCACATTAGTGGAACAATGAATAAATCAAGATCATCTAAAACATAGGACTCAATGAAAAACATCGCAAATAAAGCAACAAATAATTTTCCAACTACAGCTGCTGGAACCAAATTTTTACTCTTGGCTGATCTAATAGTTACTGCCCCAACAGCAAGTCCAAGAGCAGTAATAAAGCCCAAAATATCTCCATAAATACTTCCTAATTTTAAAGAGTCATAAAATATGTAGACAGCCGCAATAAATGTTATTGCGATAGCAATCCATGTTTTTTTATTAGGCATTTCTTTTAAAAAAATTGCTCCTAAAATTGCAGACAGCATAGGAGCCATTGCAATCATAACCAATGTATTAGCTACGTTAGTATTTTGAATAGAAACTACAAAGGTAACGTTAGTAATTGAAAATGTGATAATATAAATTAATCCATGACGTCCACTAATTAAAAGCATCTTAAAAAAATTTAATTTATAAATAATTAACATTACAATTAAGACTGTAAAAAAAGGAATCATTCCTCTATAAAAAACTAAACCCCAAGTATCAACATTAGATAATCTTATAAATAAACTATCTGGGGTGATAAACATCACTGCTACGAAAGCTAATAAAGACCCTTTTTGTTGGTCTGAGAGTGATTTCATACTTTTAATTCTTTCCAAAAAGTTTTTGCATGATTTATTCCCGACAGATCATATAAAGTTTTTAAACCTGTTGGTGAAGTAACATTGATGTCACCATTTAATTTTTGATCTATAAAATCAATTCCAGCAAAAAAAATATTTTCTTTTTTTAAATCTTTAGCAATTAGCTTTGATATTTCATTTTCTTTTTTTGTTAATTTAATATTAATTGGTTTTGCACCTTTGCTCATATTGCTTAGAAATGACCCCTTTTTTGGAACTCTTGATATTGCGCCACATACTTTACCATTTATCAAAAAGACACGTTTATCTCCTTTGATTATCTTTGGCAGATATTTTTGACACATGATATGATTATGCTTTTTTATAAATCTATTAATTAATTTTAATTTAAATTTATCTAAAAGGTGAATATCGTTACCACTAAAACTATGTATTGGCTTTATAATAACTCTTTTATGTTTTTTAAAAAATTTTTTTATTTCAATTACACTTTGGGTGAAAATAGTACTTGGCATATACTTTTGATATTTTACTGAATAGAGTTTTTCAGATACATTTCTTATAGAAGTAGGATTATTAATTATTTTGACTTTATCTTTGATTTTATCCAGTATATAAGTTGTTGAAATATATTCTAGATTGAACGGCGGATCTTGACGGATTAGTATAAAATTACATTTTGAAAGATCCAATTTTACCTTTTTAATTATTTTAAAGAATTTGTTTTTTTTATAATTAAATCTTATGAAAAATCCTGATGCATATACTGTTGAATTAATAATAGACAAATTTTTGGGTTCATAATAAAATATTTTATATTTTTTATTCTGAATTTCATTTGCAAGAAAAACGGTAGTATCTGTATTAGGATTGAGTTTTGAAGGATGATTTCCTTGAAAAGCTACAATTTTATTAATCATATAATTCACTTAAATCTTCATTATTTGAAAATTTATTTATCATATGATCTGCATTAGTTGTTTTATTTTCAATTAGTTTTTGTAAATGATTTAAAAAAACAGTTTCGTTTTTTCCATTTTTATTAAGGATATCTCTATTCTCTAATCCTTTATCCGATAATCTTAATAAAGTCTCAGCCCAAAATAAAAGATCTTTGCCCATTAACTGAGTATTAAATCCTTTTTTAGGAGCCTCAAGGTACGCATTAATAATCTTATTTTTGTCCCAATTTGAAATTATTTCATAAACTTCATCTAAATTACCATAAAGCATTCCAGTATAAAAAGCAGGTCCTGAACAAAGACAATCCCAGCCACAAGTATCCATGGATCTTAGTTCAATATATTTTTTTAACCTATTTTCGGTAAATATTGTGCTCAAGTGTGTAGCTAGATCTTCTTCAGACGGTAAGCGGTTTTCAATTTCACTTATTTTACCATCCATAAAATCTTTAAAAATATATTTTTTTCCAGAAATATAGTTTTCATGATTTTGAATAAATAGAATTGGAAAATTAATTATAAACTCAGCATATTTATCAAAATCTAAATTTTCAAAAAATAATTTTGGTAATCCACCTCTAGATGTGTTTTGCCAAACTTTTGATCGGTAAGATAAATAACTACTTTTCTTTTTTTCTACTATTGATGAATTGGCAAATAATGCAATTGAGATCGGAACTATTGAGTTTACAACTTTAAATTTCTTTTTAAAATCTTCTTCAGAATTGTAATCAACATTTAATTGAGTGCCACATGTTCGATACATCATATCTAGACTTAATTCACCACCTAAAGGCATTTCTTTAGTCATAAGACTGTATCTTTGTTTTGGATTATTTGGAATTTCATCTAATTTTGATATTGGATCAAATCCAGCGCTTACAATATTGATACCTAATTTTTGAGTCACCTGTCGTAACTCAAATAAATAATCTTGAGACTCCGCACATGCTTCATGTATATGATTTAGTTTATCTCCCGATAGTTCTATTTGATTTCCAGGTTCGAGAGTAATATTTTTTCCACCTTTATTTAATCCAATTATATAACTTTTCTCTAATATTGGGTTCCAACCAAATTCTAATAAAGCTGTAAACATTTCTTTTATTTTTAAATAGTCAATTCTTTTATTGTTATTACTATTAAAAAGAAACTTTTCGTGTTCTACACCAATTTTAAAATCTTTAGTTTTTTTAATACCAGATTTAAAGAATTCAATAATTTTTTCTTTAGTATTAATCATTTGTATAAATTATATCTTATTAATTATTAGATGCTGTATTTAATAAAGATAGTTGTGTAATTTTATTATCCCCTAATTCATCAATAGGTTTTACTGGATATTCTCCAGTAAAATAATGATCAGTAAGTTGTGGGTAATTTTGATTCCTTTTTTCAAAACCAATTGCTCGATACATTCCATTTATAGACAGAAATTGTAAGGATTTTGCTCCAATATATTTGCAGATTTCATCATTTGATTTATTCGCGGCTAATAATTCTTTTCTTGTAGGTGTATCTACTCCATAAAAATCAGGATATCTTATTTCTGGGCAAGCAATTTTAACATGAACTTCTTTTGCGCCAGCATCATAAAGCATCTTCACTATTTTATGCGATGTTGTTCCCCTTACTAGAGAGTCATCTACTAAAATTATTTTTTTATCTTTAATAGTTGTTTGATTGGCATTTAATTTTAATTTTACACCTAAACTTCTAATTTTTTGACTAGGCTCAATAAATGTTCTTCCTACATAATGGTTTCTAATTAAACCATGTTCATAATTTTTACCTAAATATTGAGCAAACCCTAGAGCAGCAGCATTTCCACTATCTGGTACAGGGACAATAATATCTACATCTACGTCATTTTCTTTTGCAAGCTCTTTACCAAAATTTTTTCTATGCTCATAAGCTGTTTTACCATCTAAAATACTATCAGGTCTTGCAAAATAAATATATTCAAACACACAAGGCCTGACTTTCTTAGGAGGAAAAGGTTTAATACTTTCTAATTTTTCATTCTCGATAAGAATAATTTCTCCATTTTCTACCTCTCTTATAAATTTTGCACCAATTATATCTAACGCACAAGTTTCAGATGCTAAAACATAACTATTTTTTAATTTTCCAATTACTAAAGGTCTTATTCCATAAGGATCTCTAACACCTATTAAAGATTTTTGAGTTAACATTACTAGGGCATAACCACCCTGAATTTGGAAAATAGCATCTACTACTTTATCAATCGTTTTAGCTCTTTTTGATTTCGCAATTAATTGAACAATAGTCTCTGTATCAGATGTTGTGTAAAATATTGCACCATCCTCAACAAGTTTACTTCTTAAATGAATAGAATTTGTTAAATTTCCGTTATGAGCAACACCAATTCCACCAGCATTAGTATCAGCAAAAAAGGGCTGAATATTTCTTAAAGTGTTACTTCCAGTAGTACTATACCTATTGTGACCAATAGCATAATTACCTCTTAATCTTTTTAAAATTTTTTCTTTGTTAAAATTATCACCAACTAAACCAAATCTTTTTTCTGAAAAATACTGCTCACCATCAAAAGTAACAATTCCACATCCTTCTTGACCTCTGTGCTGTAGAGCATGTAAACCTAAAGCAGTTAACGCAGAAGCATCTTCAATATTACTTATACCAAACACACCACACTCTTCCTTAAGTTTTGGGTTAAAGTTCTTCAATTTTTTCTTTAGAATCTTGGTACGTTTTTTCATCTGGGAATTCTTTCAAAAGATAATTACTACCTTTCTCTAAGTATGGAAAGGCATAAGATTTATCAACATTTATTGGCCATTTATCATAATTATACACAATATGGATACCTGAAAATATACATATTGAAATTATATAAGCTCTAATAAATCCAAAAAAGAATCCAAATACAGCATCCAAGCTTCCAATACCTGTATATCTTACTGCTTTACTTATTCCTTTACTAATCATCAGCACTAGAAAAATTACAACAACGAATATTATAACTCCAAGTCCTACATCCAAAACATATTCATTATCTATTACATCTTTTAAATATGGTTTAATTCTAGGAAAAATTATGAGTGTAATTACATATGCAAGAAACCATTTTGCCATAGATAAAATACTTAAAACAAAACCTTTTTTATAACACTTAATTAAAGATAAAATTGTTATTGTCAAAAATACTATATCAATTATTGAAGTGGCATTATAAAAGTCTACAAGAACTTCAAGCATCAATTATTTTTCAAAAGGTTTAAAAACTAATAATAAAGATGGAAGAAGAGTTAAAACTGAAATCATAGCAATTAACATTGCAAGACCAGTAAAAATCCCAAAATAAATAGTTGGAATAAACTTTGATAAAACTAAAATTGAGAAACCAAACACAATCGTTATTGAAGTATTTAGTATCGCGACACCAACAGTTGAATGACAAGTATTTAAGGTTTCTTTATAATTTTTAATCTTATTGAACTCTTCCTTAAATCTGTAGATATAGTGAATACTGTTATCGACTGCTATACCGATAGTAATTGCTGCAATTGTTATGGTCATCATATCTAGCGGAATGCCCAGAAGACCAATGATTCCTAATATAAAGAAGGCCGCAATAAAATTTGGAACAACACCTATTAAAGATAATTTGACATTTCTAAATAATATTAAAAACATTGCAAAAATTCCAATCATTACTAAACCTAAAGTTAAGATTTGAGATTTAAATAAACTCTGTAAAAGATTATTAAATAAAATTAATACACCTGCTAACTTATATTCGTCTTTATCTATTCCAAGCTTATTTTGAATATCATAATTTATCTTATTGATTAAATCATTTCTTCTTAGATTTTCCTGAGAATCTATTATTCTCAAACTAATACGAGCTTCATTATCTTTAATTGAAATGTATGGGTCAATTATTTCTGTTTTGATGCTAGCTGGAATTTTTGAGTAAAGTACACCCATTTCCAATGTTCCAAGAGGTTTGTTGTTATTTAATTGAGTAGCAACATCTATAATTGATGAAAATGATAATACTTTTCCTATTTGAGGTAAATTATCTAAGTAATTATGAACATTTGCTATTTTCTCAATTTTATCTTTTGTAAACCAATATTTTTCATCATCTTGCTGATTTTCATCACCCCAATCCTCAAAATCATCATCTTCTTCAGTTTCTTCTACTTTAGTCTTTGGGAATTTTAAGATAACCTCAAGGGGAGTTGTACCTCCGAGTTTTTCATCAATTAATTTCATTCCTTTATATATTTCAGTTTTTTTACTGAAATAATTTATGAAACTGTTTTCTACTTCTAATTTTGAAATTCCAATTATACTTATTCCAATAACAATAAGTGTAACCACAAAGATTGGTGCTTGATAATTTAAAGATAGATTCCCAAATAATTTTGTAACTTTTGAATTTTCATCATTCTTAACAAACATATTTTCAGTAGGTGCAAAACTGAGTAGAGTAGGGAGAAGAGTAAAAGTAATTATAAATGAGGTTATTAGTCCTAATGTCATCATCCAGCCAAAATCAATAATTGGTTTAATTTCACTAAAAATCAAAGATAAAAATGCGATTACAGTTGTAAGAACTGTATAAAGTATAGGCCAAAACATCTTACTAGTAGTAAGAATTAAAATTTCTAAATTATTTTTATTAGGTTTAGATTTTTTGAGCTGAAGAAATCTAGTACTCATGTGAATGTTCATTGCCATTGTCAAGATAAGCATCAGGGCGATAAAATTTGATGAAATAACTGTCACTTTCCAGCCAAGTAAACCAAGAAGACCCATCATAATAATTACAGAAAAAAAACAACTACTAATTGGAACTATGATCCAAATTATTTTTTTAAATACAAACCAAAGTGTTGCTATAATAAATAATAAAACTCCTAAACCAAATACCACTATATCGCTTTTAATAAAAGTCATCATGTCATCAGCAATCATTGGAATCCCACCTAAATAAATTTTTCCAATATCTTTATAACTCTTAATGATATCTCTAATTTCTAAAATATTTTCATGATTTTGTTTTTTTATTTG
>CABYPE010000015.1 GCA_902520685.1 uncultured Pelagibacteraceae bacterium
ATTAAAGAAGATTACAGATCAAGTAATAATATTAACTTAGAAAGATTTTTATCACCTATCGATAAATCTTCCAATTTTATATTTAATAAATTTTTTAGAAAAATTACCAAAAATAAGAATAAAACTTTAAAAGTTTTAGAAATAAAAGGACGAAAAATAGTTATAGAAAATTTTTATGATAAAATTGCTAAATTTGATTTTGAAGAATTGTGTAATAGAAATTTAGGATCTGAAGATTATATAAAGATTGCTGAAACTTGTGAATTTATTTTTATTAAAAATTTACCTAATTTTAATGATAATAACTCAAATCAACAACAAAGATTTATAACTTTAATAGATATTATTTATGAAAAAAAGATTCCATTGATGATCACATCTCAAGTTGACTTAAATTTAATTAAGTCCTCAAGTAATATGACTGAAGCTTTTAAGAGAACTGTAAGTCGTTTATATGAACTAACTTCAATGAACTATAGCTAGATTCTATCTTTTATGAGGATCATAAGCCCATTGTAAAATTGCTTGTCTTTGTCTTTTCCTGCAACCAAGATCACCTTTTTCACAGTTTTTTTCTATTGCTAATACATGTCTTCTAAAATTTTTCCATCTCTTAATTTGAGTTTCATCCATTTGAGAAATTCTTCTCCCATTTGTAAACCTGCAGTACCATTGAAACCATCCCAATGGATCTTCTTTAAAGATCCATCCTTTTTCAATCCAGTGTTCTCTTGATAGTCCAGAGACAACTTTAAATCTATTTAAATTAACATCAAAATTTTTACTTAACTTTACATTTTTAAACCACGATTTAGGGAACTCCTTTACATCTAATCCAAAGTATGCTCCCCCAAAAACACCTAATTCCATCATTCTTTTTGGAGTTAATTCGGGTTTGAAGATTTTATAAAAATCTAGATTATTAACTTTTTTTTTCAAAATCTTTTTCATTTATGTGTTTTTATTGGTTTATAAGTTTTTGATACATTGCCTGATCAGTATCACCCTCGCAACCAATTAGTAATATGTTTGAATCTTTATTTAATTTTAAGCTCTCTTTTAGTTTTTCATCCTCACAAATTGTGATCAAACTGATTACTCCAGGTGCTGAATTTTCACCAGCAATAATTTTTTCATCACTAAAGCTTGCATTCCCGAGTAATTTCATAGTTTTTGCAATATCATCATCTGGCAAACTAATACAGTGTTTAATTGAGTTTTTTAAAATTTCCCATGGGACTAATGATACCTCTCCACATGACATTCCACCCATCAAACTCTCTCTCTTAATGTCAATTTTTTCTATTTTGCCTGTTTTAATACTTTCCATCACACAAGCTGCACTGTCTGGCTCAACAACAATAATTTCTGGTAAATTTTTTAAATATCTTGCAACACCAGCAACCATTGCACCTGCCATTCCACCCACACCAGCTTGCAAAATTATATGACTAATTTTTTCATTGTTGATTTGATCAGCAATCTCTTTCATCATTACTGTATATCCAGCCATAGTGAATTTTGGAATAACCATATAATCTTTCCAAGCAACGTCTTGGACAATTTGCCAATTATTTTCGGTAGATTGCCTAATACATTCAATTAAAGATTTTTCATAATTTCCTTTTACTTTTATAACATCCGCACCAAGCTTAGACATAGCTTCACCTCTTGCATCACTCACAAACTCACTAATAAAAATTTT
The DNA here is from genome assembly GCA_902520685.1 of uncultured Pelagibacteraceae bacterium. Classification (GTDB taxonomy): domain Bacteria; phylum Pseudomonadota; class Alphaproteobacteria; order Pelagibacterales; family Pelagibacteraceae; genus Pelagibacter. The sequence goes on from CABYPE010000015.1 coordinate 1,706, forward strand.
ACATTTTAATCCTAGTCGTTTAGCTCCCCAGGCTACTGATCTTCCATGATTACCTGCAGTCGCTGTTGATACAACGATATCCCTGTTTCCTTTGGTAATTTTTTCGACTGCGTATGCTCCACCTAAGGCTTTAAAAGATTTTAAATCAAATCTTTTATGTTCATCTTTATAAAAAATATTTTTTAAATTTAATTCTTTTGATAATTTATTTAATAAAATTAAAGGGGTAGGAATATACCCTTCCCATTTTGAAATACTTTTATATGCGTTATCAATTTCATTTGATGACAAAGATTTAAGTATGTTTTTTTTATTAAAAGAATAATTTTTGTTGTAGGTAAATTCAGAATATTTCCATTGGTGACCGTTGGATAATATTGTCATTGACTAGCAATCTAAAGTATTATCTTTTTCCCACTGAGATACAGGTTTTCTTTTATTAAAGACATTTTTTGCTTTAAAATTTTTAATTTCTGAATCTTTTAATTTAATATAACTTCTAATAACATCTGAACCAAAAGCATTGGAAAGAGACTTACTATTTTTAAGCATATTTATAGCCTGATTAATATCGTTAGGTAATTTTTTTAACTTTGGATATTTTTTATAATCTTCATACATATTACAATGAAGAGGTTTACCTGGGTTTAATTTCTTATTAATCCCCTCTAGTCCTGCAGCTATTATACCTGCTTGCAGTAAATATGGATTTGCTGAACCATCCATTAATCTAAGCTCAAACCTGCCTTTATCAGGAATTCTAATCATATGTGTTCTATTATTACCAGTGTAAGAAATACTACTGGGAGACCAAGTTGCACCGGATTTCGTAGGTGGAGCATTAATTCTACGATAACTATTTATAGTTGGATTAAAAAAAGCTGACAGTGCTTGAGTATTATTCATAATTCCAGCTAGGAAATTATAAGCCAACTTACTCAATCCAAGTTTATCTTTGTTATCTAAAAATTTGTTTATTTTTCCATTCCAAACTGAAACGTGAGCGTGACACCCATTACCTGTCAAATTACCAAATGGTTTTGGCATAAAAGTTGCTCTAAGACCATGTTTTTCAGCCAAGCTCTTAACCATAAATTTAAAAAATACATGTCTATCTGCAGTGATTAGAGAATCTGAGTAGTCCCAATTCATTTCAAATTGACCATTGGCGTCCTCATGGTCATTTTGATAGGGCTTCCATCCCATTTCCAGCATACAGTTGCAAATTTCTTTTATTAAATCATACCTTCTCATGAGAGCTGATTGGTCGTAACAGGGCTTTGATTGAATATCTCTTTTGTCTGCTAAAGAATGTCCATCCTCAGAAATTAAAAAATATTCACATTCAACACCTGATTTCATCTGTAGTTTTTTTTGTGACATTTTTTTTATTTGTTCTTTAAGCATGATTCTTGGAGAGGCTTTTACAGGTTTACCATCCATATATAAGTCAGAAGCTAACCAACCAATTTCTTTATTCCAAGGTAACTGAATTAAACTATCTGGATCAGGCACTCCAAACATATCACTATCAGCAGGCGTCATATCAAGCCATGTAGCAAAACCCGCAAAGCCTGCACCATTTTTTTGCATTTCAGCTATCGCTTGAGCTGGAACTAATTTAGATCTTAGCACTCCAAAAAGATCCACAAAACTTATTAAGAAATATTTTATTTTTTTAGCTTTTGCTAATTTAGATAAATTTTTTGGCATAATTTATCTTATGAATATTGAAGAATTGTATCAATCACTTTTTTTCTTTTATTCCAGGTATCCAATCACTACCTGCTAAGGGCACTCTAGCCATAGCTGCAGCCTCAACAGTAAGAGCACATAAATCTTCAGGTTCAAGATTGTGTAAACTATTTTTTCCACAGGCTCTGGCAAGTGTTTGAGCTTCTAGTGTCATAACTTTAAGATAATTAGTTAATTTTTTACCAGCTTTTACAGGATCTAATCTTTTCATTAAAGTAGGATTTTGAGTTGATATTCCTGATGGATCATTTCCTTCATGCCAATCATCGTAAGCACCTGCAGTTGTGCCTAATTTTTTATAATCTTTTTCCCATTTAGGATCGTTATCTCCTAAAGCTATCATTGCTGCACTTCCTATTGATACTGCATCTGCCCCAAGCGCTAAAGCCTTCGCAACATCTGCACCATTTCTAATTCCACCAGATATTACCAATTGTACTTCTCTATGAGCATTTAAATCTTGCAGAGCGTCTACAGCTGGTCTAATGCAAGCCAAAGTAGGTTGGCCAACATTTTCAATAAAAACCTCTTGAGTAGCTGCTGTTCCTCCTTGCATTCCATCTAGAACAACAACATCAGCTCCAGCTTTTACTGCTAAAGCTGTATCATAATATGGTCGAGCTCCAGCAATTTTAATAAATATAGGAACTTTCCATTTTGTTATCTCACGTAATTCTAAAATTTTAATTTTCAAATCATCTGGTCCAGTCCAATCAGGATGTCTGCAAGCTGATCTTTGATCAACACCCTTTGGTAATGTTCTCATTTTTGCTACTCTGTCATTAATTTTTTGTCCTAACAACATTCCTCCTCCACCCGGTTTTGCACCTTGACCTATAACTACCTCAATTGCATCCGCTTTTCTTAAATCATCTGGATTCATTCCATATCTAGATGGCAATAATTGATAGACTAAATATTTTGATTGTCCTCTTTCTTCTGGAGTCATGCCCCCATCACCCGTAGTAGTGGATGTACCGGCAGCACTCGCTCCTCTACCTAAAGCTTCTTTAGCTGGACCTGATAACGCACCAAAGCTCATTCCAGCGATTGTAATTGGTATATCTAATTCAAGTGGTTTCTTAGCAAATTTTGTTCCAAGAGTTACATTAGTTGTGCATTTTTCTCTATAGCCCTCTAAAGGATATCTAGACATTGATGCACCTAAGAATAATAAATCATCAAAGTGTGGGAGTTTTCTTTTTGATCCTCCACCTCTTATATCATAAATCCCAGTAGCAGCAGCTCTTCTTATTTCTGAATTAGTATATTCATCAAAAGTCCATGATTGACGGGGATGAGTTCTATTATTTTTTTTCATGATTAATAATTAGAAATGTTATCTATTTTAAAGTTGTATAATTTTTTTGCTGAACCATATCTCTTAAAACTTTCAGCTTTTTGATTTTTAATATTTGCTTGTTTTAAAAGTAAGTTAAGTTTTTTAATATGCTTTTTATCCATTTTTTTTTCAACACAATCTGCACCAAGCGATTTAATTTTGCCTCTTATATATATGTTTGTTTCGTATAAACTATCACCTAATGCCTCACCAGCATCACCACATACTACTAAGTTACCTGCTTGAGACATGAATCCTGACATATGACCAACTGAACCTTTTACGACTATATCAACACCTTTCATTGAAATTCCACATCTAGAACTGGCATCACCATCAATAATTAAAACTCCTCCATGAGCTGTTGCACCTGCTGATTGAGATGCATTACCTTTTACATGAACTTTACCAGACATCATATTTTCAGCTACGCCTGTTCCAGCATTTCCTTCGATTGTGATATTTGCTTTTTGATTCATACCAGCACAATAATAACCAACATGGCCCTTAATATTTACATTCATTTCATCAGTCAACCCAGCACATACAGCATGATTGCCCTCTGGATTTATTATCGTAAAATTTCTATCATTTACTCTTCTATCTATGTTTTGCAATTGTTCATTTATATTTCGTAATTTTAATTTTTTTAAATCTAGTTTCATTAGTTTCCCCAAGAATATACAACGCCTGGCTCTGGCTCAAAAATTTTTGCATTATTAACATCAGGCAAATGAGCCATCGCTTGAAATTCAGAGGCAATAGCAACATAATTATTTGTTTCAGCAATGACTGCTGGTTTACAAGCAATTTCATCCCGCACAACTGCAAAACCATTTCTTGTCCCTGTTATAAATGTGTAAAAGCCATCCAAGTCTTTTAGACCTGACATCAAAGTATCTTTCAAAGAATTATTGTTTGATAGACTGTTAGAGACATAACCGGCAGCTACCTCAGTATCGTTTTCTGAATTAAAAGTATTACCTTTTTTCTTCAGCTCTCTTCTTAAATTATTATGATTAGATAAAGAGCCATTATGAACTAAGCATTCATCTTCTCCAGTTGAATACGGATGAGAACCATCTGTTGTAATTGCACTTTCAGTTGCCATTCTGGTATGCCCAATTCCATGTGTTCCACTAAAACTTTCTAAATTAAATTTTTTAACAATATCTTTTGGATTTCCAACTTGTTTAAAAATTTCAATAGAACGCCCATAACCCACTAAAGAAACATCTCTAAATTCTTTATTAATAATTTTAATAAATTTTTTTGGAATCTCAGTAGTTTTAACAATTACGTGATCAGAATGCTGACTTAATGTAAAATTTTTTATTTTATTTGAAATATCATTTTTAAATTTATTAAAATCTAAATCATTAATACATAAAGAATACTTATATTCATCTTTATTTGAATTTTTGTATATTGCAAATCCTGCACTATCCGGACCTCTAGACTCCATGTTATTAAGCATGCCTGATAACATTCTTCCTAAGTCTATTTCAAATTTTGTTGTCTTTAAATATATTCCAACAATCCCACACATAGTTTTTTAGTTTTAGTTTATAAATGATAAAAAGAATTCTTTGTAGTAGATAAGATTTACAATAACAATAATAATAATAGCCGCTATCACTCCATATTTAGCTTTTGGAAAAGCAACTCCTCTCATTTTAGACGGTCTAAGTTCTTCGTTATTTTTGTCAGTCATATTTTTGTTAAAAAAAAGGGCGCTACAATTAAGTAGCGCCCAAATTTTATTTTAATTACCAGTCGGTAATATTGCTCTTGTGATCATTAGCACCATGTCTTTTTCTTGCTAACTTTGAAAGTTCCTCACTTTCAGATTTAGCAGTTAAAACATGCCAACCGATCCATAAAACTATACCAACAATAACTAGTAAAGTTTCACTAGATCCAGCTCCCGGGTAAACTGCTCCGACAACTTCTTCAGCACTAAGATGATCTATCCAGTTTGTTACTGTAGCCATATATTTCTCCTTTACCTAGTTGCTGATGAGACCGCTTTTTCATCACTCTTAGCGTCCTCCATCATTTCATAGTCTAGTCCAGCTATTTCTACTTCACGAGGGATTCTCAATTTACCCATTCCATGAAGTACTTTCGCTATGACATAACCTGGTAACATTCCAAGAACACCAAACATTATTATTGCTCCTAAGAATTGCCCCAATGGGTTGATTGATGCGTAAGTTGTTCCATCCCACATAGCGCCAACACTGTAACCAGATGCTGGATAACCATTTAAGACAAAACCACATATTACTAGACCAACGAATCCAGCATAACCATGTACTGCTACTGCACCAACTGCATCATCGATTTTGAACTTACGTTCAACCCAGTAATGTAGTTTATATGCAATCACAACACCGATCATACCAATGATCATTGCTTGAATTGGATGATATAAATCATTTCCAGCTGAAGCACATATGATACCAGCTAGTCCACTTGAGTATGTCCAGAAAGGATCACCTTTAGCAATCCAATAACCAGCTAATAATCCGCCTGATAATGACATCAGGAAGTTAAAAGTTATACCACTAAGTGTAGTAGGGGTTACGTATATGTTTGTAGCTGTCCAATAAGTTACACCTTCCATCCCGTATTCAGGTCCAAGGTCAAAGATTGGTATATTACATGCTGCATAAAATCCCCAGAACCCAGTATAAATTAAAAATAATCCAACTGTTACCAACCAAGGATTTCTTGGTCCTATGTTTCTTGGTTCTCCACTTGATGAAAATTTACCAATTCTAGGTCCTAAAACACATAGGACACCTAAAGCAAATCCACCTGCTATTGCGTGAATTACTCCTGATGCATAAGCGTCATGATATCCTAAAATTTTTAACATCCATCCGTCAAAGTGCCATCCCCAAGCAGCATCAATTGTCCAAAAAACAGATCCAATAGCAATTGCTAAAATACCAAATGCAAAAGTTGTTATTCTTTCAATGATTGCTCCAGAAACAATGGAAGCAGCTGTCCACGAGAATAGTAAGAACGCAGCCCAGAATACACCACTGATGTGGTCACCCAAGTTAATCGCCATATACTCTGTGTTAGCTAAGTACCATTTGGCACTAAAAGTACTATCGTCAGTAATCAACGCAGTACTTTCATTCATTATTGAAGGTGCTATTCCCGGTCCTGTTGGGAATGCCCAGTATATCCACCAACCAAAGAAAAACCAAGTTACTGTTACCAAAGGTATTAGCATTGTATTTTTCATAAGAGTATGTTGGTGATGTTTGTATCGAGAAGCTCCAACTTCATACATACAGAAACCGACGTGAATTAAAAACATCAGTACCACTGTTACCCAGTAGTAAAATTCTGTAAATATGGTTGTTAGAGCACCTAACTGATCAGTCATATTGTCATCTCCATATTTGTTTTAAAAAGCTTATGAAATTAATAAAGGTGTGACAAACTAAACATTTATCAAAAACCCAGTAGTTACAATGAATATTGAAAAAATAATCAACTCTTGATTGTGATATTAAAATTTTAAGTAAGCTTTTTTTAAATCTACAAGAGGATGTTTTGGTGACATTTGAAATTTAACTAATAGCTCTCTAGCTATCATATCTCTATCTTGTTGATTATCAGGTAGTTTAAAAGATTTGGGAATTGTAACCCAACCATTTGCATTCCTGCAAAACACTGCAGGTCTTCCTTCCTCATAACCCATATGTACATCTTCCAACCAATTAAGATCATCCCAACCCATAGCCTCTACATATTTTTTAAGGAATGGAGTAATTTTTTGGTAATCTGGAAGTAAATTAACATCATATCTGTAACCAATATGTTGGCCAATTAGTTTTTCTCTAGCAGTTTCCTTAAAAATACCAAGTTTCATTTTCTTTTCTTTTTTTGGTTTGCTTTTAATAATCTTTTTAGTTTTTTTTTTAGCCATAATTATCTTTATATTTTATGGTAGTTATCAACTCCAACAGTGTAGTTAGTTCCTGCCAATGGTACTTTTGCTAAAGCAGATGACTCAGTAGTTAAAGCAGCTAAATCTTCTGGCTCTAAAGAGTGAATATTGGTTTTACCACATGCTCTTGCTAAAAGTTGCGCTTCTAGTGTCATTGAGTGTAAATAATTATATACTCGTAGTGCAGCATCGTCTGGATTCAATCTTGCTCTTAATTTTGGATCTTGAGTTGCAACACCAACCGGACATCTTCCAGTGTGGCAGTGATAACACTCACCAGCTTTAACGCCCATTTCTTTTTCAAAATTTGCTTCTGGTATATCTTTATTACAATTTAATGCGATCATCGATCCGGTACCTATTGCTATAGCATCAGCACCTAACGCTAACGCTTTTGCCATATCAGCACCGTCTCTTACACCACCTGCATAAATTAGAGTAACTTTTCCAGTTTTACCTACATCATCTATTGCTCTTCTCGCTTCTCTGATTGCAGCAATTCCTGGAATACCAGTATTCGCAGCAGCAATGTGTGGACCTGCTCCAGTTGATCCCTCCATACCATCTAAATAAATAGAATCTGGATCACATTTTGCAGCCATACGAACATCATCGTAAACTTTGGATGCACCAAGTTTTAATTGAATTGGCACCTTATTTTTTGTTAGTTGTCTTAATTCTTCAACTTTTAAAGCTAAGTCATCTGGACCTAACCAATCAGGATGTCTTGCAGGAGACCTTTGATCAATACCAGATGGCAATGATCTCATCTCAGCAACCTGATCGGTTACTTTTTGACCCATTAAATGACCACCCATTCCAACTTTTTGGCCTTGTCCAATAAATACTTCAATTCCATCAGCTAACTGCGCATGATGAGGATTAAATCCATATCTTGATTGAATACATTGATAATACCATTTTTCAGAGTATCTTCTTTCATCAGGTATCATTCCACCTTCACCAGAACATGTTGCACTTCCAGCCATCGTAGCACCTCTGGCCAAAGCAGTTTTTGCTTCATAGGAAAGTGCACCAAAACTCATACCAGTAATATAAACTGGAATATCTAATTCAATTGGATTTTCACATCTTGGGCCAATCACAGTTTTTGTTTCACACTTTTCTCTATATCCTTCAATTACAAATCTAGTAAGAGTACCTGGTAAGAAAACTAAATCATCAAAAGTTGGAATTTTTTTCATTAATGCCATCCCTCGCATTCTATATCTTCCTAACTGTGCTTTGATATGGATATCGTCTATTACTTCAGGGGTAAAAATAGCATTGTGTCCAAGTAAGCTTTTATTTCTTTTACCTTCTTCATGAGCGTGAACATCTGCTTTTCCACCAACTCCTTTACCATTTTTTTTTGTTTGTTTAATTTTTTTTTTAGGCATTAAATTGCTCCCTTCTTCTCTGTAGGTTCCAAATTGTCATAATTCCAAAGTTTTTTACCTGCAACTACTTTTTTCATTTTACTGACGTCAAAATTTGCACCAATTTCTGCAACCTTCAATTTTCTTCTTAACCAATCTTGATCACTTGAAGTTAATTCCGCATCAACTGCATCACTACCATATGATCCAATTTCTCCACCTACGAAAATTGTCCCATCATACATGGAGTCACCTAGATTTATTCCAACATCACCAAGTATAATTATTCTTCCTCTTTGCATCATAAAACCAGTAAAAGCACCAGCATCACCGCCAATTATGATAGTTCCACCTTTCATATCAATACCAGTTCTTGCTCCAACACTACCTTTGCAAATTAAATCTCCACCTCTAATTGCTGCTCCAAAACATGATCCAGCATTCTTTTCAATTACAACTTTTCCTGCCATTAAGTTCTCAGCACAGGACCATCCAACTCTTCCATTTATTCTTACAATAGGACCATCACAAGATCCCATTCCAAAATAACCTAAACTACCCTCAAAAATTAGATTTAATTTATTTAATATACCAACTCCTAAGCTATGTTTGCCTTGGGGATTCTTAATTACAATTGTTCCATAACCTTCACTCATTAGACTATCAATTTTTTTATTAGCATCTGCGGCAGTCATATTAATAACATCAAGATCTGTTCGTTTATTGAAATCTACATCATAAGTTCCAAAGTAATAAAAATTTTCAGCTTCATCAGGATTAAAAAACTTTTGCTGAGTTCTACCTGTTAGAACTTCAGTATGCATACCCATTGCTTGGGATTTAGTTTTTTTTTCAGTATCTTTTAAATTTGCCATACTTTAACCTCTCCATCAAATGGATCATATGTATCAATCTCTTGTGGTAGAATTGATCTAATTGCTATTTCTTCTGATCCCATTGCAACTAAATCGTCAGACTCATAAAGCACCAATGGTTTTGCTGCCATAGTATCTTTAGCCATTCCCAAAGAGTTTTTTGTAGCAACAAAATAAGTAAAAACACCATCCAATCCTGTAAGAGACTCTTTCATACCTTCCTCTAAACTTGATCCCTCTCTCATTTTTTGTGCTAAATAAACTGCTATTAGTTCAGAATCACATTCAGACATGAATCTCATACCCTGGCTTTCTAAAGCCCTTCTATTATTCCAATAATTTGTTAATTGCCCATTGTGAACAACAGACACATCGCTAAAAGGGTACCCCCAAAATGGGTGAGCAGATTTAATATCTACACCTGACTCAGTTGCCATCCTAGCGTGTCCAATTGCATGAGTTCCAACAAGTTTATCAAGTGAATATCTATCACAAACTGCTTTTGCATTACCAAGATCTTTTATTACTTCTAAAGATTTTCCCATCGAAAGGATTTCCACACCAGGAATACTTTCTATTTTTTGAGAGAAATCTAATAAATCTTTTTTATCATATACAATTTCATATCTTAAAGAATAAGGAAGAGTCCTTTCTTCCTTGACAATTTTGGCACCTAATTCTGTGAGAGTTTGATCTACGATTTTTTTTCTTTCATCATAAACAGAAACATCTTCTACTATTGACGAACTTCCTTCACCAACATTCTCACCAACTTTGAATCGCATGATAAAGTTTTTTCCATCTGTATCACCGTATAAAGCATAACCTGTGGAGTCTTCACCTCTATGTTTTAATGCTTGTAGCATTCCTTGAAGTTCACTTCCAACATTAGATGATTTTCCTCTATGTATTAATCCTGCTATTCCGCACATATTTCCCCTTTATATAATTAAAGATTATGGTAGACAATCCAGATAAGTATCGAGATCCCATTGAGTTGTTGCACCTAAAAATTTTTCCCATTCATCATTTTTATACCATTGAAACACTTTATACATTTCATCTGGCATAGCTGATTTAATAACCTCATCATCTGCTAAACGATCCAAAGCTTCACCTAGACTTAATGGTAATTTTTTAACTTCTTTCCCTGCAGCTTGAGCTTCGTACATACTTCTTGACTCAGGTTTTCCAGGATCAATATTATTTGATATTCCGTCATCAAAACATTTTAATAATCCTGAACCCATTAAATATGGATTGTGCATTGAATCAACCGACCTATATTCAAATCTTCCAGGAGCTGAAACTCTTAATCCACATGTTCTATTTTGGTATCCCCAATCAGCATAAACAGGAGCCCAAAAACCCGTATCCCACAATCTTCTGTAAGAATTAACTGTTGAAGAGCCAATTGCAGTTAAAGCACCTAAATGTTTCATCACACCACCAATAGCTTTTAAGCCAATTTTTCCCGGTAACTGAACATCTTTTGTATCTGGCATAAATGTATTAGTTCCACCTTCTACATAAGTGAATACATGATCCATCGCTGGTAAAGATTTATGTGATAATTTATTAACCACATCTTTTCCACCGGTCCATAAAGACATATTCGTATGACACCCACTCGCTGAAACACCCATAAAAGGTTTTGTCATAAAACAAGCTATTAAATTAAACTCTCTAGCAACTTGTGCGCAAATTTGTCTATAAGTTGATAGTCTATCAGCATTTCTTAAAACATCATCGTACATCCAATTAAGCTCTAATTGTCCAGGTGCATCCTCATGATCACCTTGAATCATGTCAAAACCCATTGCTCTAGCATATTCAAAAACCTTCATAAACACAGGTCTTAAAGACTCAAATTGATCTATGTGATAGCAATAGGGTTTAGAAAAACCTTTACCTGTCGGAGTCCCATCTTCGTTTTTAGTTAGCCACATCATTTCTGGCTCTGTTCCAACTCTTAATTGGTAACCGTGTTTTTTCTTAAATTCTTCTGCATGTATTCTTAAGTTTCCACGACAATCTGAGGTTAAATGAGCGCCCGGGTTTTCTCTTTCTTCTCTATTTCTAAAGCAAGTAACAAAAACCCTTGCTACTTTTTTGTCCCAAGGTAACTGACAAAAAGTTTCAGGATCAGGAATTCCTACAAGTTCTTTTGCTTCTGGTCCATAACCAATATAATTACCGTGACGATCTGTAAACAAGTTTGCTGTTGCACCATAAACTAATTGAAAACCTTTTTCACAAGTTCGCTCCCAGTGGTCTGTAGGTATACCTTTTCCTACAACTCTTCCAGTAACAGAAATAAATTGAAAAAAAATATATTCTACGCCCAGCTCATCAATTTTAGCTCTAACCTGTTTTACTAATTTAGCTCTACCTGGTTGATTTACGTGTTTATCAAGATCAGTCATTAATTTTCCCCTCAATGAATTTTAATTTATTCAAACGTAGCTGAAAACTTTATTAGTGTCTAGGCTTGAAGTTTAACTCCAAGGGAATGGACTGTTCGATGTAGGGTGAAGTTCACCTTTCTCGTAACGGTTGAATCTAAACGGTTTTAATAAATCACTTTCAGTTCCAAGAATTTCTTTTGCAACAAGTTCTCCAACACCAATCATTTTGTAACCGTGATTAGCATCTGCAATCATGTAAACATTTTCTAAAAACCTATCAAAGATAGGAAAATTATCTGGTGTCATACATCCAAGACCACCTGATGGTCCTTTTCTATATAAATTAGATTTACCTTCAAACCTTTTTTGACAATGCGCTAATGCTGAACACCACATATCATTAAAAGACTCTGTTGTTTGAAATTCAGGAGAGTCTAATCCATAAGGATCAACATTTACTTTATCAAAATGTTTATCAACTATATAAGGAGAGGTCCCACCTTGAACACCAAGTCCCTCAATATCTGGTTTGTAGTATATTCCCCAAAGGTCCTCTGTAAGTAATTTTTTTGAAGTATCAGAGTATAATGGCGCATCAGAGTCAACATGCATCACTGGAGGTTGACCACCATCATTCATTCTTAAAAAATCTTTATCAACACCGATAACACCCTCTTGCAACATCCAGTATTTCCACATATCTTCTTTATGAAATTTTCCATCTTTACCTTTAATATTTGCAACTTTTGGAAGTTCTAACATATTCCAGAAATCCCTAACCCATGGACCAGCACCTACAACTACCTGATCACAATCAATAGTTCCTTGGTCAGTTTCAACTCCGTTTACTGCTTTGCTATTACTACCTCTTTTGAATCCTGTAACCTTTACACCTTTGATAATATTAACTCCATTTATAACAGATTTGCTTTCAAGAGCCTTTATAGAGTCTTTATTAAATGCATACCCACCTTTTTTTTCATGAAGCACAGATGTAATTCCTTGAGCTTGCCAATCATCAAACATACCTTTCATGTATTTGGTACATTCTTTTTCACCTTCTATAAACTCTGACTCATATCCGATAGCTTTTTGTTGTTCATAGATTGATGCAACATCTTCATGCATAACTTCAGGAGATATTTGTAGATATCCTACAGCATTATATTTCCAAGCTTTTGGGTCACTTTCCCAAACAGAAACAGAATGTGCCATTAATTCTCTCATAGCTGGCTGAAAATAATTATTTCTAATAACTCCACAAGCAATACCACTTGCTCCAGCTGCAGTATCTTTTTTTTCTAAAATTACTATATCACCTGGGTTTTTATAAGTTTCTGAAAGTTTCCAAGCGGTACTTAGACCGTGAATTCCTCCACCTATAATTACTACTTTAGCTTTTGTTGGTAATGACATAAATTAAACTTTATTTTTAGTGGAGGTTAAATATATAATTTTTTTTATATATATAAAATATAAGTAATAAATATATTAATGAAAATTGTTCTTTAGAAACTTAGGTTTTTTAAGGTTTGAATATACAAATTAAACTCATCTATAAAAGATTTGCTTGGCCTTATAAATTTTTTTCTTTGATCATTAGAAGCTTTTTCTAAAAAAAAGAATCCTTTTTCGCAAGCCTCATTAATCATTAAAGCTGACTTTGGCCTAGATGTTTTAAATAGCTTTGTCTTAAGTTCTTCAACAGTTAAATGCTCTTTATACTTAAATGCATGCATTACTAATAACATCATATGATAATGAGAAGGAGATTTCCTAAAAAAATAATTACTAGACATATGAGAAAGTTTCATCTGATCTTCCCAAAACTCTAGCAAATCTTTTGTAGTTTTAGCCATTAAGATTTAACACGAGTTTTTTGAGGATCGTAGTGAGGATAACCAACTATTTTGGCTGGAATTCTTTTTTGATGTCCATCAATCTTTCCAATCTCGACCTCTGTACCTATTTCTGAATGCCCAATATCAATTCTACATAAAGCTATATTTTTTCCTAAAGAAGGAGACAAGCATGCACTTGTAACTATTCCAACTTGCGCCCTTCCAATATGAACACAATCTCCGTGATTAGCTTTTTCTTTACCAATCAATTCAAGACCAACTAATTTTTTTTGTGGATTTTCTTTTCTTTTAATTAAATTTTCTTTTCCAATAAAATTATCAGTTTTTGTTTTAAGTGGAACAGCAAAACCTATGCCAGCTTCAAATGGGTCTTGTTGTCCATCAAATTCATTACCAAATAAAACTAACCCAGCTTCTATTCTTAATAAATCTAAAGCACCAAATCCAGCTGGTATTAATCCATCTTTTTTACCCACCTCAATAACCTTATCCCAAACTTGAGGAGCATGATCTGGATGACACCAAACTTCATAACCAAGTTCCCCTGTATAACCAGTTCTTGATACAATAAGTGGAATTCCATTTAATTCCTCTAACCTACAAATAGAGAATCTAAACCATTGTAATTCGGAAATTGTTGGTTGTGTTGGTGGAGTAAATATTATTTTTTCTAAAATTTTTCTACTGTTAGGACCTTGAACTGAAATATTATTAATTTGATCGGTTGAGTTTTTTATAATTACTTTAAAATTTTTTTTTTTCGCTTGTTCTTTTAGCCATTCGCCAGCATATTCATCTCCACAAATCCATCTAAAACCAGTTTCACTTAATCTTAATAAAGTACCATCATCAAACATTGTACCATTTTCATAACACATCGCAGAATAAACAATCTGTCCAACGGATAGTTTTTTGATATTTCTTGTTAAAGTATAGTTCATTAATTCCTCTGCATCAGGCCCTATAATTTCAAATTTTCTTAATGAAGATAAATCGATTACGACTGCCTTTTCCCGACATGCAGTATATTCATTGATCACACCATGTTTGGTATAATCATTAGGTAGCCAAAATCCTCTAGCATCTACAAAGTTTCTTGTTAACTTCGAAGTTCTTTCATAGAAACCTGTGTTTCTTGTTAATTTTTTTTCAGAGTCTGTTTTCATTCTAAATGCAAATGACTTTGTAAATTCTTTCTTTTGGTCATAAGTTCTAACAAATATATCTGTAGGATTCCATCCATTACAGCTATCAATATCACTAGGACAAGCGGTAGTACCACAAGTTAAATCTTTTAAAGCTCTAAATATCACATAATCACCTGGTCTTGCAAAAGACTCATCTGATAAAACTGAATTTTGACCACCTGCAGACGTATTGAAAAATAAATTTATTGCATGCCAGCCTTTTTTCTTTTGAACTCCATATTTTTCCATAACTTCATTTAAATTGTCTGAACAATTTGCGTGACCAAAATACCCAGCATCCTCGTAATACTTTGATGTACAAGCTAGATTAAATGTATCATGAATACCTACTGTATCTCTAACAACCTCTACCAATGGTTCGTGATCTACGTCATAAAATTTTGAAAAAAGTCCTGGTCCAGGAAAAGTATGTCCCATAAAAGTTCTTGTTGTTTGCCAATCAAGGCCATTCTCTTTTCCCTTATCTAATTTTGCTGTATCATAAGCTACAAAATCTGAGCACTGTCTTCCTGTAGGGGTAATTACTTGAATATAATCGCCTTCTTTTACTTGATAACCAATTGATGTAGTTCTGGCTATATTTCTTTCCTCTAATGGATTGTAAATAGGATCGGGAATTATAGAAAATTCTTTTTCTTTTTTAATTTCTGACCTTGTAACCATTATTGTTAGCTCAGTTGAAGGATTTTGTTCATGAACTAACATTTGATTTCCAGGGGCTGCAAAAATGCAATAACATTTATCTTTTGACTTTAATTTTATACTTTCACCAGCCTTTGTTTCTTCGTCAAAAACCAAAGACGATTTTGATTTTTCAATGTTTAAATTCCTTTTTTTTAGTTGAAGCAGAGCCTGTAAAGATGTTTCATCTTTTTTTAGAAGAATTTTTTTAATTTCTGAATTATCTTTATTTTCTTTTAAGTTTAAAATCCCAAGTTCTGATTTACCATCTTTGTTAAATACTGAAATTTCACAAATTTGATTACCTTCGTTATTAATTATTTCTATTTTATCATCTGGTAAAATTTGAATACCTGTTAAACCTCCACCTTCAACTATATATCTTTCAACTCCAGGTGGTAAAGAATTTAAGCCTGGTTCTTTTATGTTTAAAGAAGTTTGCGACATTTTTATAATTTATTTTTATATTATATAAATATCTATGTGTTGACTATCATTTTACTTAAGCACATACTGACGTTCTTAATATGTAAGAAAGGGGAAATAATGCGAAAAATAATATCGTTAATTTCTGCAATTATAATCTCTGTAATTAGTTTTGCTGGATTATCAAATGCAGATAGTAAAAAACCTATTGTCATCCCAACACACAACTGGTCAAGTCAAATTGTAATGGCTTATGTTATTGGTGGAATAATGGAAGACATGGGAAATAATGTAAAATATGTGAATGCTGACTCTCAAGCTGTTTACGAGTCAATAAGAATAGGTGATGTTTCTATATCTCATGAGGTATGGGAATCTGCTTTTGGTAAATCATTTACAACAGCTTTAGACAAAGGTGGTTTATTAGACTGGGGAGACCATGAAGCAAGAACTCTAGAGGATATGGGATATCCTAACTGGGTTGCTGAAAAGGGTTTATGCCCAGGACTACCAGACTGGACTGCTTTAAAAAATCCAGATTGTGCTAAAAACTTTACAACACCTGATTCTCCAGACGGAAAAGGAAGAATGTTGGAAGGACCACAAACTTGGCATGGTGACCTAATTCCACAAAGAGTAGATGCTCTAGGTTTAGGAGATTTATGGTGGGTTAAATTTGCAGGAAGTGCCGATGCACTTTGGGCAGAGTTAAAAGCAGCTGAAAAAGAAGGAAGAGGAACAATTATCTTTAACTGGACGCCAAACTTTACAGATGGTGCTGGTTTTACATTTATAGACTTTCCTCCATACACAGCTGGTTGTAGACCAGAAGATGGTGGAGATGGAAAATGTGGTTCACCAGATGGTTATTTGAAAAAAAGCAGTTAATGCTGATTTTCCAAAAACTCATCCAGATGCAGCGGCTATGTTTAAAAAACT
>CABYPE010000016.1 GCA_902520685.1 uncultured Pelagibacteraceae bacterium
AAAACAAACTATAAAGAAAACAGCTAAACCAGAAAGATACTTCGTTTCTAAAGTTTTTCCATTTTTTCTATAATTAATAAAGCTTATTATTACAAAACCAATAGCAGCTATTAGAAAATATATTGGCTCAGTTACTCCGTCCATTCCTATACCCATTTTACTCATCTTAAGAGTTTATTTGATACTTATTAAGCACACAATGTCATTAATTGTCCTAATGAGTGTTTTAATCATGATTAAATATCAAACTTTTCTAATAAGAAGTGGATTACTAAATTGTAGATAAATACAAAACAAGAAATATAGAATAGAAAAATTACTCCTTTAGAATTAAAAATGTATCCAGTTGAGGTTAAGAGTGCAATAAATAGGCTAATTGATAAAGCAAGCTTAGATTGTGCTTTTTTTTTTAAGTGAGATTTAACAATATCTTTTTTCATTAATCATAATATTAATTAAACTAATACAAATACCAAACAAATCATTTGAACAAAATTAATAAGAACAGATAGAAAATGTGAGTATTTAAATTTTTTTTCCTGTTTCTCATCTCTATATTTGTTAATTAATGGCATTAACAAATAGTTTGAAGTAGCAAATAAAACTGTAATTGCTAATATTAGATAAAAATCAACTCCTATCTTACTCAGCAATATAAATATCATGAGAACAATAAAACTTATCCCTAAATTAACATTATAATAAAATGGGAATATTCTTCTTATAAACTTTCGAGCATTATTCTCATCTAATGTGGTAAAGACAACAGGAGCTATTACAAACGAGAAGAATAGCATTATTCCTAAAATCATTGATGTCAAATAAACGCTAATTTGTTCAATCATAATTTAGTTTTCTATAGAATTTTCTTCTTTCATTAATATCGGTCTACCATCATGAGCTGTATTTAAAGGTATAATTTTGCCTTTATATTTTGCACATAAAGTTGGAGCACTTCTAACTTCTTTTCCTAATCTAACTTCTAGTTCAACAATTATTAATTTTGCATCATCTAACTCTTTTAATATTCTCATATTTATTTCCTATTGTTTAAATTTCAAATATATTTAAAGCACTACTTCAAAGCCTTCAAAGTTTGGTGCTCCAAGATATAAATTTTTATGTTGCCCAGCATTTTTATGAGCTAATTTAAATGCCTCTGATTTAGTCCAGTTAATAAAATCCTCTTTAGAATTCCATATACTATGAGAAGCGTATAGTGAAAATTCATTATTTTTTTCACCCTTTACCAAATGAAATTCTTTAAAACCATTAACACCACTAAGATGCGTATCTCTTTCTCTCCAAACTTTCTCAAATTCGTTTTCCTTACCGGGAACTATCTTGAATCTATTCATAGCTATAAACATAAATTCCTCACAAATAATCGATTACATTTTTGGGATCAGGCCTTCTTCTTTCATTTGGCTCCTCAACTTTATGACCGATATAGATAAAACCTGAAATTTTATCAATATCTTTTCTGGCACTTAAATACTCTAAAATTTTGTTATTGTAAGCATACCATTCCGTTAACCACTGAGCAGCATATCCTAGTGATTGTGCACAAGATAATAAATTCATACAAACCGCTCCGGAGGATAAAATCATTTCCCATTCTGGAATTTTGGGGTGATCAACTGGAGTTGACAAAACAGCTAAAACTATAGATGCTCTTTGCAATCTTTTAGATTCTGTCTCTAATTGAATTTCGTTTGCATTTGGATTTTCTTTTTTAAATTCATTTAAAATTATTTCTTTATCAATTTGTTCAAGTTTTTTTCCTTGTATCACTTTTATTTTCCAAGGGTTAAGGGCACCATGGTCAGGAACTCTAATTCCTGCAGCTAAAATTTTTTTTAAATCTTCTTCAGGAATTTTTTTAGGTGACATTTTTCTAGCAAGAACAGATCTCCTTTTAATATAAAATTCACTCATGTTATTAAGTTATTTTAATAATAATAATTAGTCTAAATCTAAGTCGTCACAGGTAACTTTAGTAAAAAAACAATAAATAGGATAATTGATAAAGCAAGCTTTGATTGTGATTTTTTTTAAATAAGATTTAATAATATTTTTTTTCATTAATCATAATATTAATTTAACCATTCTTTACTCCAAACTTACTAAATTTATACCATGCTCTTTCATGAAAATAATACAAAAACATTTTTGTTAAAACCTCTACACCAGCAATTGTACTTGCCCAATCCATCTTGCCAGTAATTATCCATGCTATTAAAAATGTATCAGCACTAGCAATTATTCTCCATGAAATTGTCTTAGCTATGTGTCTTTTCTTCTCAACGTTTTTTTTCATTTTAATCCTTTTGATTTTTTTAAGATGAGTAGGGGCGTTCTGTTGCCAGGTGCCCCTAAACTAAATTAGCTCTTAAATAATTCTAGAGCTTTATTAAGTAATTCCTCTGATTTTGCATGATCGCCATCTGTGTGAGCTTTCATTCCAGCGTCACGAAGTTTTTGTGCTTCTGCAATTTTTGCATCAATGTTATTTGCCATCATTGGGCAAGATCCTGCAAATGCTGAACTTACAAACATCACAAGCATGATTGATAATATAGTTTTTTTCATAATTGTCCTTTTGTTATGTGATTTAAGTAATGTCTTTTCAGTTTTTTTAAAATTAAATGATTGTCACATGAGACGTGATTACAATAAATTATTAGATTTAAAGGGGCGTTCTGTTGCCAGGTGCCCTGAACTTTGTTCCAATAATCTTTATATTGTAACAATCAGCAATAATCAAATCACCCAAATTATAGAATAAGGATCTAAGCAAATAGACTCATGGTTCAGAATTTGTTAGTCTAAAATTTGCTATAAATTTTTAAATATAAACAAGGAGTTTTACATGGGAATACTAGTCAAAGGTGAAATTACAATTACTAAAGGATTTAAAACATGGAAAGAGATGGTTTATGCTCAGGACGGAAAATTGAAGGAACATGGAATAAAGTTTGTTTTTGCAGGCACACAAAAAGATGATCCAACAAAACTTTATACAGTTATGCAATTTCCAAACATGGAAGCTCTCCAAGCTTTTAGAGATGATAAGGAACTTACTGAGAAAAGAAAAGAAGCTGGAGCTGTTATAGAAAGTGCTGTAATGACACCAATTTCAGATGAATATTTTACTAACTATCCAAATTAAAATGTTCCCAATAAACATACTGAGTTGGCTGTAAAAGATTCATAAATGACACTTGAGATTATTATAATTTTATTAACTATTGTCCTTGCAGTTTATTTTTTATTTAGACCTACCTCCAAAAAAGAAAAAGAGCGGTTTGAAGATAAAGATAACTGGAGAGGTGGGTTTTAAATGAAAAAATTTTTAGGGATTGTAGTTCTGGGTCTAATTATAGGATAATGTGGGAGAACTATAGCAAGACTATAGCATGGAGAGATAAATTAAAAAAATTTTACTTATTGGTCTTGTTCAATTATAAATATTAGCATAAACACTCATGAAATTCATTAATGCCCTCGTGGTGAAATTGGTAGACACAAAGGACTTAAAATCCTTGCCGCTTGCGGAGTGCCAGTTCGAGTCTGGCCGAGGGCACCACTAAATGAAAATTTACGAAAAATATATTAATACTTTACTTGCACATTCTAAAAAAAAATCAGAGTCTCGATTTGCTGCAAATCAATTATTAGAAATGCATTTTGAAGCAACAAAAAGAGAGAGTCCTGTCATAGTTGAACTTGGAGTTGACAAAGGACAAAGCACAAGAGTTTTTTTAAATGCTATAACTGATAAATCTAATGCTAGATTAATTTCAATTGATATTAAAGACTGTAAAGAAGCTGTAAAATCTAGTAATTGGGAATTTGTTCAACAGGACTCTGTAGATATAAAATCATTGTTATTAAAAAAACCAATTATAAAAGATGGTATAGATATTCTCTATATTGACTCATTACATACCCAATCTCATGTATTCAAAGAAGTCTATGGTTTTTTTGAATATATAAAACCGAAAGGTGTAATTTATTTTGATGATATAGATAGCGGGCCTTATATGAATGGACAAAGAAAGGATTCAGTGAGCACCGAGATTGTTAATAGGAAAATTTTTAATTTGCTTGAAGCTATTTTTAGAGCAAACTATTCTTCAATAGATTTTTCAATAAACAGAGGATCAACTGGACTTGCTAAATTTGTTAAAAATTCTGAGTTAGGAGATAAATTAAATCCTCCAATATTTATTAAAAAAAGACAATTCAAATTTTTTTGGAAACTTTTAGAACTTTTAAAATTAAAAAAAACCTATCATCATGATAACTCTTCAAATGAAAGTTTTTTAATTAACGTAGATAATGATAAAAACGATGAATAAATTTTTAATCATATCTGATAAGAATAAGAAATCTCAAAAGATCAAATCGTTTCTTTTAAAAAAAATTAAATCAATTTCATCTATTCGTTCAAATTTAGTTATTGTTATTGGTGGTGATGGTTTTATGCTTCAAACACTTAAAAAAAATAAAAAAAAAAATAGATATTTTTACGGCATTAATTCAGGAAATTATGGTTTTCTAATGAATAAATTTTCGCCTAAGAATTTAATTAAAAATTTATCAAATTCAAAAATGATTTCTATTTCGCCCTTAAAAATGACAGTCAAATCAAATTCTAAAGTAAGTAAAGATTTTTTAGCTATAAATGAAGTTTCTATATTAAGGCAAAGTAGACAAGCAGCATCTTTATCAATTCAATATGGATCAAGATTAATTATAAAGAATTTAGTTTCAGACGGAGTTTTAGTATCAACTCCAGCTGGAAGTACAGCTTACAATTTATCCGTACATGGCCCCATTTTAAGTCTCAATTCAAAAAAATTATCAATTTCTCCAATAAGTCCTTTTAGACCCAGAAGATGGAAAGGAAAAATTGTTAGTGATAGATCAAAAATAATTATTAGAAATTTAAGTTCTTTAAAAAGACCAATCAGTGCTGTTGCTGACAACTTAGAAGTAAGGAATGCTAAAATTATAACTATTAAAACTAATCAAAAAATTAAATTTAATTTATTGTATGATCAAAATCGAAGTCTTCAAAAGAAAATTAAGATTGAACAATTGAGAAGAGAAACCAATTAAATAAATTTTCAAGTGAAATTTTTAATAAATAAATTCTCTACAATAATTCTAACAATTTCATTTTTATTTTTGATTTACACTTTTTATAAATCAGAAATTATTTGGGATGGTAATATTAGAAATTTTTATAAAATTTATTATTTTATCTCATTAGTATTAATTTTATTTTCAATAATTACGTTTTTTATAAACTATAAAATAAAAAAATATTTTATTATTTCAGGTATAAGTTTTGTCTTATTATTATATCTATTTGAAGGATATTTAACTTTTAATAATCAACTTTCAAAAGAACAAATTAAAAAACAACAACTTTATGAAAAACAAACAGGTAACAAATGGGATAACAGAGCTAAATTAGATATTTATAAGGAATTAAAAAAAAATAATAGTAAAGCTACAATTTTTTATAATCCAAGAAATCTTTTTGCTAAAAATCATTTCACTCAACCTTTTCCTTTATCGGGTGCATCAAATTCAGAAACAATTCGTTGTAATGAAAATGGTTATTTTCAATTTTATCAAAGTGATAGGTACGGATTTAATAATCCAGATAGTGAATGGGATAAAAATGAAATTGAGTATTTTTTGGTTGGAGATTCTTATACCCAAGGTGACTGTGTAAATAGACCCAATGATATTAGTTCTGTTTTAAGAAATCTATCAAATAAATCTGTTTTAAATTTAGGGATCAGCGGAAATGGTCCTTTAATGGAATATGCCACTTTAAGAGAGTATTTAAATACAAATGTTAAAAAGGTTATATGGAATTATTATGAAGGTAACGATTTAAGAGTTTTAACATATGAAAAAACAAATAATATTTTAATTCAATATTTAAAAGATTTAAATTTTACCCAAAATCTTAAATTAAAACAAAATGAAATTGATGATTTTATAACCAATTTTATAGAAAAAGAAGAAAGAGATAGAGATAGAGAAACAAATTTTTCGAAATTTAATTTATTAAAATTTATTAAAATTTTTAATATAAGATACTTAATCTTTCCACCACCTACACAAACACCAGGACCAGTATTTAAAAGAATACTTCAATTAACAAAAGAACTTACAAAAAAAAATAATTCAAAATTATACTTCGTGTATTTACCTGAACATCATCGTTATAAAAGAACTTATGACAATACGAATTACAATTTAGTAAAAAATATTGTAACTGAATTAAAAATTCCATTTATAGATATATCTAAAGAAGTTTTTGAAAAGGAACAAAATCCTTTAAAACTATTTCCATTTGAAGTACACGTACATTATAATATCGAAGGATATAAAAAGGTTGCCGAAACAATTTATAAATTTACTAAAGATTAAAAACCACTTAATTTCACAGTAATCTTTAAATATTTTCAGTCTGGTCACACTCTGACTACACTTATTGTGGTAAGAATAACTTTTCTATAAATTATTTTGATAAAAAAGTAAGTGAAGTGGTGCCCCCGCACGGATTCGAACCGCGGACCTATTGATTACAAATCAATTGCTCTACCAGCTGAGCTACAAGGGCATTCGTATCAACGAGGTTTTTAATGTTAAAAGTCAATTAAATCAACACTTAAAAGATTTGGCTATTAAAAGATAATTCTCTTGTTTGTTACTTTGTAGCTTGTTGTAGACCATTTGTGCCTAATCTGTCGGTGTTTCTGTTGGTGTCTAGAATTTGAACTGATTTATTCTATATAAGCTGATTTAGCATCACAAGTGTAATGTTCTAAAAACTTTTTATTCTTGTAATCGTATTTAGACATTGTCATTGTAGGTTTTGTATCACCTTTAAATATAATCATTTGAAAACCTAATTCATAATCTGCAAACCTTGCAGTAAAATGATCTTCACCCATATATAATTCACTACTTTTGATCATAACAAATTTATCTTTCTCTTGATCAAAATATTGAAAACCAACAGCTTCTAAAGTGAATTTTAAGGGTTCGTATTTTTTGCCGTACATTGACTTCATATTAAGACACGAAATTTTTAACCCCTGGTCAGCTTTTGAAATTGTTGGCAATAAAATTAGAATAATTAATATAATTCTAAACATTTAACTATCCAAATGATTGATGGTTTTACAAAGTTTACTAGCTTCTAATACAGATGGAACAAGTTTATCTAATTTCCAATTGTTAGCGGTTATATCAAAATATTTAGCAGCTTTAAAATTGATACCATCGACAATCTCTATTTCGTACTTACCTTCTTCCTTATAAAAATTGTTTAAATGATAAATGTATTCTTTTAGTGGATATGTCCCTAAAGAGAAAGAAACCCTATATCCCATTCCAAAAAAAGGGGAAATGGATTGAACGTTAGCTGTTAAATCCTCACCATTAATTTTTATTGGAATGTTTTTACCCACTAATTGCTGAATATCACCAGGCTTTTCATAAGTAACAAAAGTGAAACTATTATAGACTTTTTCACAATTTTCATGAGATCCTATAAAAAAATTTAAATTATCACCGTGAATTACTTCACCACTAACCCTTGCGTAAGATAAGGATTTATATTTATCAATAGTCCATTCTTCATCATCAGCTCTAGCCTGATAAGCAATAACTAATAGAAATAAGAATAAATGTAATGAAATAAAGACGAGAAAACGCTTCATGATTTAGGCTCCTTTTTTTTGGTTAGTAATTTATAATTTTTAATGGTTTCACTCCTTTTATTATCGAGAGGTCTACGTACCAAGGAAGATAATGAAAAAAAATGCACGCGTGTGAAGAGGAGCGAAATCCAATGCATGATTCTAGTTAAATCATTAGTGTATGTTTTCAATCAGCCAAAATAATGTTTTGAAAAAGGCAGGACAAAAAAACTAATTAGACTCTTGGTTTGGGTTTTGTTAGTCTTGGATTATGAGTGGATATGAAATTAACTGATAACGAAAAACGAGACATTGTAAAATTAATTCAAGAGGGCAAAGAATTACCTGACAGATTTAGATTTCTTCTATTTAAAAATTCACAACAAGTTGAGCTTAATTGGAACGGGAAATCAGATGATATCACAAGTATTGAATTACCATTTCAAATAATTGAACATATAGATGAACCGCGAACAGAAAAAGTTAAAACAGCACAGGGTTCTTTATTTGGCGGTGCCAAGGAAAGTGGCTGGACCAATAAATTAATTTGGGGTGATAACAGATATGTTTTATCCTCATTAAACAACGGAGTAATGAGAGAAGAGGTTGAAAATGAAGGAGGAATTAAACTTGTTTATATTGATCCTCCATTTGATGTTGGGGCTGATTTTTCTATGAATGTTCAGGTTGGAGACAATTCATATGAAAAGAAACCTAATGTTTTAGAACACATTGCCTATAGAGACACATGGGGATTGGGCTCTGACTCATTTCTTTCAATGATTTATGAAAGATTAATTCTAATAAGAGACCTATTGTCTGACGATGGTGTGATATGTGTTCACATAGACTGGAGACTTAAAGGTAGTATTAGATGTATGTTAGAAGAATTGTTTGGAGTAAAAAATTTTATAAATGAAATTGTTTGGAACTATGGTGGACCCGCCAAGACGACTAATTATTTTCCACGAAAATATGATAGTATAATTGTTTTCTCTAAAAATGGTTCACATACTTTTAATAAAATAACTGATAGCCTGCCACCATATATTCAAGATAGAAAAAAAGTAGATGCAGATGGACGTGAATGGATTGACCAAAATTTAGGTAAATTATCTAAAGAACGAATAGAGCTAATGAGAAAACAGGGAAGAATATTTGAGACTAAAACAGGTAAACTAAGAAGAAAACAATATTTAGACGAGATGGATGGTTCTCAAATAGATAGTGTATGGAATATCCCAATAATTAATTCTCAATCTACAGAAAGATTAAGTTATCCAACACAAAAACCTGAAAATTTAATTGAGAGATTTATTAATGTTTTTACTAATGAAAATGATTTAGTGGCTGATTTTTTTTGCGGATCAGGAACAATGGCGTCAGTTGCTGAAAAGTTAAATAGAAAATGGATATGTTCTGATTTAGGGAAATTCGCAATTCATACTACACGTAAGCGTATGATTGGAATTCAGCGAGAACTAAAAAAAAATCAAAAAAACTGGAGAGCATTTGAAATTTTAAATTTAGGAAAGTATCAAAGACAACATTATATATACGACGGTAAAACAGAGAGAGATGAAGTAAAAAATGCCATAAAAGAAAAAAAAGAGAAAGAATTTAAAAAACTAATTTTAGAGGCATATAAATCAATTGAAATTAATGGTTTTAAAACAATACACGGAAAAAAAGGTGATAATTTAGTTTCAATTGGTCCAATTAATCAACCCTTGTCAAGAAATCATGTAGAAGAAGTAATAGATGAGTGCTTAAAAAATAATATTACAACTGTAGATATTTTAGGTTTTGAGTATGAAATGGGTCTTTTTCCAACTATTCAAGAAGAAGCAAAATCAAAAGGAATAAGACTTGCTTATAAACAAATACCTATGGAAGTATTTGATAAAAGAGCAGTTGCAAAAGATGAGGTAATTTTCCATGACGTGGCGTATATTGAGTTTAAACCAATGATAAAAGGGAAAAAACTTTCGATAGAATTAAAAGATTTTGCAGTTTTTTATAACGAAGATAATTTAAATATTGATAAAAACCTTTCTCCAGGAAAATCAAAAATCGTTGTTGAAAATGGTCAAATAATTCAAAAGAAAAAAGATAATAGTGGAATAATCAAAGAAAATATAATTACAAAAAAATGGCATGATTGGATTGATTATTGGTCTGTTGATTTTGATTATGAGTCGAAACCAGAGGTAATTAAATTCAAAATTAAAGATGGTAAAACTGAAGAAGAGTGGACAGGAAATTATATATTTGAAAATGAATGGCAATCTTTTAGAGGAAAAAAGGGAAATGAAAAATTAGAACTTAAATCTTCAGAAAAAGAAATTTTGTCTAGCAAAACGAAAGTAGCCGTTAAGGTAGTTGATATTTTTGGAAACGATACAATGAAGGTTTTACAGGTAAAAATGTAATGGGTTTAGATAAAAATTTTCCAAGACAGCCTCATAAGATTATTGACCCAGAGGTCAGATGGTTTCCTGGTAGTGACAATATGGGTGATAAAGGAAGGGATAAACTTCTTCCACCCTTAGTGAATAAAATTAGAAAAGATGTCTGTGTTTGGAGAAATGCTGGATACCCAAATATTTCTGAAGTCACAAATTCCCTGTTGAATTATTGGTTTAAAACAGAGCATCCAAATGGATTTCAATATTATTTTGCTCAAAGAGAGTCTGTTGAAACAATAATTTATCTATACGAACATGAAAATATTAGAAATCCCTCTGAACTTTTAAAATATGATTCTTCAGGTGTTTTAGTTGAGTCGTTATTTGAGGAAACATGGTTAAGATTAGTTACTAAACAGGCAACTGGAACTGGTAAAACTAAAGTTCTATCTCTACTAATAGCATGGTGTTATTTTCATAAAGAATTTATTAAAAATTCCGAACTTTCAAAAAATTTTCTTCTTCTTGCTCCTAATACAATCGTATTGGATAGGTTAAAGACTGACATCGAGGGATTAAGCGTTTTTAATAATGATCCAGTTTTACCACCAAATGGTTATTCGGGAAGATCTTGGAATTTTTATCCTAAAGTTCACATTCAAGATAATATTGGCTCTTTATCTAAAAATGGAAACATTTTTCTAACTAACATTCAAAGATTTGTTACTCGAAATGAAGAAATTAATGAAAATTCCTCAATAGATTATTTTCTAGGAGATAAACCAGTTACAAAAACTTCTGATAATAAAATTCTTGTTAGGGATATTGTAAATAATGTTGAGGATATTATTGTGTTAAATGATGAAGCACATCACATACATGAAAAGAACCTTGCATGGTTTAAAACCATTGAAAATATCAATAATAGCCTTGTTCAAAAAGGCTCTAAACTTCCATTGCAGTTAGATGTTACAGCGACACCAAAAGACCAGAAAGGGAATATTTTTCCTCACACAGTATCAGATTATCCCCTTGTAGAGGCAATTGCACAAGAAGTTGTTAAGACACCAATTCTTCCTGATGAAGCAAGTCGAGGAAAATTAGAAGAAAATATTTCAGCAAAATTTTCTGAAAGATGGAGAGATTTTATAGATTTAGGTGTGACTGTTTGGAATCAAGATTACGATAACCACAAAAAACTTGGAAAAAAGGCACTACTTTTTGTAATGGTAGATGATACAAAAAACTGTGATGATGTTAAACAGTATCTAGAAAATAATTACCCAATTTTAAAAGGTGGAACCTTTATTATTCACACAAATAAAGAAGGACACATTGATGAAAGTGCAACATCAAAAAGTCAAAAACAATTGTTAGAATTAAGAAAACTTGCAAATCAAGTTGACCGAGATGACAATAATATTAAAGCAGTTATATCTGTATTGATGTTAAAAGAGGGTTGGGATGTAAAGAATGTTACTACTGTTGTAGGATTAAGACCTTTTGTTGCAAAATCAAATATTTTACCTGAACAAGCATTAGGCAGAGGATTGAGAAGAATGTATTTCGGTCAAGAAGTGACGGAAGAACTTAATGTTGTTGGAACACCAGCATTCATGGAATTTGTTGAAAGTATTAAATCTGAAGGTGTTATACTTGAGAAGAGGTCTATGGGCAAAGGTTCTGAAGCATCTGGACCAACTATTATAGAAATTGATAAAGAAAAAGATATAGATAAGTTGGATATAGAAATACCCGTATTGTCTCCAAGCATTATTAGAGAATATAAAAATCTTGAAGAGCTTGATGTTGATAATTTTGAGTTTAACACAGTTAAGTTGAAAGAGTTTACCCCAGAGGAGCAAAAAAATATTTTATTTAGAGAAATTATTGATGATAAAGTTGTTAAGGAAGTTAAGTTGAGAGATGATTTGCATATAAATGCAACTTCTATAATTACTTTTTTTACTAAATCTATTATGACAGAATTGAGACTTTATGGTGGACAAGATTATCTTTATGGAAAATTAAAAAAATTCCTAATAGATAAACTTTTTGGAGAAACTGTTGATTTAGAAGATAGCAATGTAGTTAGAAATCTAAGTGAAACCAATGTTAGATACGTAATAAGAGAAACTTTTAAGAAATATATAAATGCACTTACTGTTGTAGATACTGGAACAACTGAGGTTCAAAATTATATTAAAGTTTCTAATCAAAAAACATTCAGCATTCCTAGAACAAAGGAATTCTTACCAGCAAAAAAGTCTATATTTAATAAAATTGTTGGTGACTCATATTTTGAACTTAGATTTGCAGGTTTTCTTGATGCTGCAATTGATGTTAATAAATTCATCAAAAATTATATTCAATTAGGTTTTAAAATGGAATATATAAATCACGAGGGTGGAATAAGTTATTATTATCCAGATTTTGTTTTGCACCTTTCTAATGGAGAAAGATATATAGTTGAAACAAAGGGTGCTGAAAATTTAGATGATCCTAGAAAAATCGAAAGACTAAGTCAATGGTGTGAGGATGTAACACAATCCACTGGCAAAATTTATAAATATTTATATGTAAAACAAGAGGAATGGGATGCTTTGGGTATAACACCAAATTCTTTTGAAGAAATTGTACCTATTTTTAAAAAAAAAAAATAATTTAAATCTATTGCACTTTTAGATGTGACCGAGTTATACGACATTTGGACAAAATCTGTCGGTGTCTAGTCGGTGTTTATAAGAATAAAATTATTGAATCTTTTTTGCTTAAATTATGCTAGTGTTTACTTGATGTTAAATGCAGTGTGTGAAACTAAATTGAAGTCTGTTGATTACAAATCAATTGCTCTACCAGCTGAGCTACAAGGGCATAGGAGATAAATATTGACTTATTTCAAATTAATCAACTATTTTTTTAAGTAACTTAGATGATGAAAAACAATTGCAGCACTATTAGAAATGTTTAAGCTTTCAATTTTTTTATTAATATCTATCTTTACTAGGAAATCAGCGTATTTGGATGTATGATTATGCATTCCTGATCCCTCTGAGCCAAATAAAAGAATATTATTTCCTTTCCAATCAATATTTGTGAAATTTTTATCTCCATTTCCATCAAACCCATAAACCCAAAAGTTTTTATCTTTCAAATTTTTTAAAGTAGAATTGATATTTGATACCTCAAATATATTAATATACTCCATTGCTCCACTTGCAGCCTTATACAACAATTTACTTTCATTCGGAAAATGTCTTTCTTTAACAATAATTCCATCAATATCAAATGAAGCTGCACTTCTAACTAACGAACCTATATTTCTAGGATCAGTAACACCATCTAAACATACAAAAGTAATATTTTTATCTCTTTTAATAAATTCTTTAAGAATTGGTTTTTCTAAATGTTCTATTTCAGCAACATACCCTTGATGAAGTAAATTTTCTTTTGTTGAATATTTATCTAATTCTTTTTTAGTTTTGAAATAAATTTTTAAATCCTTTAAAAGGTCTTTATTTGGACTTTTTCTATGAATTTTTTTTTTGCTTTCTTCGGTCAAAAACACTCTTAAAACTTTTCTTTTTGGATTTTTAAGTGCCTCAATAACAGCATGTTGTCCAACGATAAAAAAACTTGATTTATTCATAAATTTAGATCAATTTTACACGGTTTTTACTATATTTTCTTAATAATTCTCGTATTGCATTTACATGAATAAAATATATAAAACGCGTGTTGTTTGAAGCTTTATTGAACAAGGGGACACTTCCCCAAATGAGGAGGGGTTCCAGAGCGGTCAAATGGGGCGGGCTGTAAACCCGTTGACTTCGGTCTTCGAAAGTTCGAATCTTTCCCCCTCCACCATTCAATAGAACTTAAAATAATACTGGAGTGATACTCTTGGGGTTGTGCGGGTGTAGTTCAATGGTAGAACGCTAGCCTTCCAAGCTGGATGTAAGGGTTCGATTCCCTTTACCCGCTCCAAGAAAAAAGTTATTAATAAAAAATAAAATTGAGGTATTAAAGTAATGTCGAAAGAAAAATTTGTAAGAAATAAACCACATTGTAACATTGGAACAATTGGTCATGTCGACCATGGTAAAACAACTCTAACTGCAGCGATCACTAAAGTGCTAGCAGAAGCAAGTGGCGGTAAATCTGTTGCTTATGATGAAATTGATAAAGCTCCAGAAGAAAAGGAGAGAGGAATTACAATATCAACTGCACATGTTGAATATGAAACTGAAAAAAGACATTACGCTCACGTTGATTGTCCTGGTCACGCCGACTATGTGAAAAATATGATTACGGGTGCAGCTCAAATGGATGGAGCAATACTTGTTGTTAATGCAGCTGATGGACCAATGCCTCAAACAAGAGAACATATTCTTTTAGCAAGACAAGTTGGTGTACCAGCTATTGTTGTTTACTTAAATAAAGTAGATCAAGTTGATGATAAAGAAATGATTGAACTTGTAGAAGAAGAGATCAAAGAATTATTAACTTCATATAAGTTTCCGGGTGATAAAACACCAATTGCAAAAGGTTCAGCACTTGCAGCAGTTGAGGGAAGAGATGATGAAATTGGAAAAAATTCAATTTTAGAATTGATGAAAAATGTTGATGAACATATTCCTCAACCTGATAGACCAAAAGATAAGGATTTTTTAATGCCAGTGGAAGACGTTTTCTCTATTTCAGGTAGAGGTACTGTTGCTACTGGGAGAGTAGAGTCAGGTGTTCTTAAAACTGGTGATGAAATTGAAATTGTTGGTATAAGAGAAACTAAAAAATCAGTTTGTACTGGAGTTGAGATGTTTAGAAAACTTTTAGACTCAGGTGAGGCTGGTGATAACGTTGGTGTACTTCTTAGAGGTATTGAAAGAACTGACATTGAAAGAGGACAAGTTCTTTGTAAACCAGGTTCAGTTACTCCACATACTAAATTTGAGGCACAAGCATATGTTCTTAAAAAAGAGGAAGGTGGAAGACACACTCCATTTTTTACAAAGTATAGACCTCAGTTCTATTTTAGAACTACAGATGTAACAGGTGAAGTTGAATTACCATCTGGAACTGAAATGGTAATGCCAGGTGATGATGCTAAATTTACAGTTAAATTAATCACTCCGATTGCAATGTCTGAGAAGTTAAATTTTGCTATTAGAGAAGGTGGTAGAACTGTAGGAGCCGGAGTAGTAACAAAAATTATAGAGTAAACTCTATATAGGAGTGTAGCTCAATTGGTAGAGCGCCGGTCTCCAAAACCGGAGGCTGAGGGTTCGAGTCCCTCCGCTCCTGCCAATTAATGATTAAAATATATGAAGAACCCTATTAAATTTATTCAGGAAGTAAAACAAGAGGCTTTTAAAGTTTCGTGGCCAACAGGCAAAGAGACTTTACAAGGAGCCTTGATGGTTTTTGCGATGGCAATTGTTATGTCTTTGTTTTTTTTACTTCTTGATCAAGTTTTAAAATTTTTCTTAGAGTTATTGCTTAAGGTGAGTATATAATGAAAAATTGGTACATAGTTCAATCTCATTCAAGTTTTGAGAACAAAGTTGCTGGATTAATTAAAGAAGAGGCTGAAAAAGCAAAAATATCTGAAAAATTTGAAGAAATAGTTGTTCCAACTCATGATGTTACAGAGGTAAAAAGAGGAAAAAGAATTCAGCGAAAAAAGAAATATTTCCCAGGATATGTTTTAATAAAAAGTGAGATGGATAATGGTATTTATCACATGATTAAAAATATAAAAAGAGTGAGTGGGTTTTTGGGAACAAAAGGTATGCCCGTACCTGTTTCAGATAAAGAAATTGAGAAGATTCTTGGTCAAATAAAAGATGGTGTAGCTCAGCCAAAATCTGGTATAGAGTACAGCGTTGGTGAAAAAGTTCAAGTAGTAGATGGACCTTTTGCTTCTTTCAACGGTATGGTTGAGGAAATAGATGAAGAAAAGTCTAGACTTAAGGTTTCAGTTTCTATATTTGGGCGTCCAACACCAGTTGAATTAGAGTATAATCAAGTGGAGAAAACAAGTTAATGGCTGCAAAAAAAGAAATTAGTGGATTTATAAAATTACAGATTAAAGGTGGTCAAGCTAATCCAGCTCCACCAGTTGGCCCAGCATTAGGCCAGCGAGGTGTTAACATTATGGAATTTTGTAAAGCGTTTAATGATAAGACTAAATCAATGGCAGGTAAACCTGTACCAGTTGAAATTACAGTCTACAAAGATAAAAAATTTGACTTTAAAATTAAATCTCCACCAGCATCTTTTTTTATAAGAGAGGCTGCTAAGTTAAAAAGTGGTTCTAAAGAACCTGGTAGAAATATTGTTGCTTCAATTACAAAAAAACAAGCAGAGGAAATTGCTAAACAAAAAATGAATGATTTAAATGCTTTAGATTTAGATCAAGCAATTAAAATAATTTCAGGATCTGCAAGATCGATGGGTATAGAGGTTAAAGAGTAATGAAGTCTAAAAGATTTAAAAAATTACCTGAAAAAACAAAAGCTTTAAATGCAGAGTCTATTGAAAAATTATTACCTGTGTTAAAAAAAAACTGTACAACTAAATTTGATGAATCTTTAGACTTGAGTTTTCAAATAAATAATAAACAAAAAAAAGGTGAAGTTAACATTAGGACTGTTGTTAATCTCCCTGGGGGGACTGGAAAAAAAGTAAAAGTTGCAGTTGTTTGTGAAGACACTAAAGCTCAGGAGGCAAAAGATGCTGGAGCCGATATTGTAGGAAGTGATGAATTTATAGAAAAAATTAAGGCAGGTGAACTAAATTTTGAAAAATTAATATCTACACCAGGAATGATGATT
>CABYPE010000017.1 GCA_902520685.1 uncultured Pelagibacteraceae bacterium
GATTTTAAGTATATTTCATCTAAAAACCTAGCAATAAAAACATGTTTCGACAAATTTTTATTTTCTTCATCTAATTTACGTAATCTTTTTGTCTTAAAAAAATCGTCCTTAAGATATTTGTTATGAAATTTAGGTTTTATTTTTTTTATATTAAATTTTACTCTCGCGTTATTTAATCTTTTTAAACCGGAATTGAAGCTTTCTATTGCTATAAATTTTCCATTCTTTTTTATATAACTAATAATGTTTTTTAATGCCTTTTTTTGATCTGATTCATTTAAAATATTTATCAAGACTCTTTGTGAAATAACTATATCAAATTTATTTTTAAAATTTTTATTAAAATTCCTTATATCAGATTTAATAATTCTTACCTTATTGTATAATCTTTTATGTGCAATTTTAAATAATGATTCATTATTATCCATTCCATATAAAAAGTTTTTTTTTGATATCTTAGATATTTGATCTAGGGTATAGCCATTACCACATCCTATATCTAAAATGTTTAAGTTTTTTTTGTGATTTTTGATTATATTTACAATATAGTTTGTCTCTTGATCTCTTATATATTCGTCTTCCATAGTGGAAAATTTTGATTTTTTTCGTTTAATCGCAACTTTATCGTAGTGTTGATTTATTTTTTTATCGTAACTTCTTTTCATAGTTAATTTGTTTATATATTTTTAATTGGATGTAAAGGTCGTTCTAATGCAAGGAGTTGTTAGCGATGAGAAGGGGCGTTCTGTTGCCAGGTGCCCCAAACCCCGTCTACTTAATTAACAAAGTTAATTAGGCAGCAATTGCGTAACTTTCGTTAGCATTTATAAATTAGCCCTTTACGGAGGAACAATTCCGAACGAAAGAATAGCCTTTAGACATTCGTCGATTCTAGTTCACCCCCATAAGTTGTAATGGTGGAGGTGGTGGGTACTGCCCCCACGTCCGCAATGGTTATTACGAAATTCGTTTATCGTCGTAGTTGGCAAGCCAACACTATTAATATAAAAGGAATTACCAGAGATTCAATAACAATCATGAAATTAACTAAAGAACAACAAGATGAGATAAAAAATCAACAATCTCAAAGTAATAAAACAAAAAGAGTTACTTCACCAGAGCTAGAAAAAATTCTGTATGAGGCTATTCCCGCATTAGATCATGGATTTGTAAGAGTTGTTGATTATATGGGAGACGATACTTCAATTGTGCAGTCAGCAAGAGTATCTTATGGAAAGGGCACAAAACAAGTATCTACTGACAAAGGTTTAATCAAATATTTAATGAGGCATTGGCATAGCACACCTTTTGAAATGTGTGAAATAAAATATCATATTAAATTACCAATTTTTATTGCTAGACAATGGATAAGACATAGAACAGCAAATGTTAATGAATATTCTGCTCGTTATTCAATTTTAGACAAAGAATTTTATTTACCATCTAAAGAAAATTTAGCTGCCCAATCAACAAGTAATAGACAAGGTAGAGGAGAAGTTCTTGAGGGCGATCAAGCAAATGAAGTATTAGAACTTTTAAAAAATGATGCTGAGAGGACTTATGATAATTATGAAACTATGTTGAATGAGAGATATGATGGTTCGACAATTGATGAAAATAAAAAAGGACTCGCAAGAGAACTAGCTAGAATGAATTTAACTTTAAATACATATACTCAGTGGTATTGGAAAACTGATTTATTAAATTTGATGAATTTTTTAAGATTAAGAGCAGATAGTCATGCACAATACGAGATAAGAGTATTCGCAGATATCATGTTAGATACTTTGAAAAAATGGGTTCCTATAACTTATGAAGCATTTATGGATTATAGAGTTGGTGGAACAGAAGTTTCTGCTAAAGGGAAAGCAATTATACAAAAACTTATTAAAGGTGAAAATGTTGATGTTGATAGTTCTGGTCTATCTAAGAGGGAATGGAATGAATTAATGATTGCTTTTGATCTTAAAGATAAGTTGATTTAATTTTATTCGCAAAATCTAAATATATTTTTGAAATTTCATGATCAGGATTAGCCTCAACAATAGGCTTTCCTTCATCTCCACATTTTCCAACTTCTGGATTAATTGGTATTTCTCCTAAAAATTCTTTTTGAAATTCTTCTGCAGTTTTTTTAACACCACCTTCACCAAAAATTTTGTATTTTTTGCCATCATCTCCAGTAAAAAAACTCATATTATCTACTAGGCCTAAAATTTTTACACCAAGTTTATCAAACATCTTAATTCCTCTTTTAACATCTAATAAAGCTACTTCTTGAGGAGTAGAGACTATGATTGCGCCATCCATTTTAATCTCTTGTGAAAAAGTTAACTGGGTATCTCCAGTTCCTGGAGGCATATCAACAATTATAAAATCTAAATCTTTCCAATTTACTTTTTGTGTGAAAGTTTTTATGGCACTTGTAACCATAGGACCCCTCCAAATCATAGGTGTTTGTTGATCTGCTAAAAAACCTATAGACATACACTGGATATCATATTTTATTATTGGCTCTAATTTTTGACCATCACTTTTTGGTTTTTCATTAATATCAAACATTTTTGGAATTGATGGACCATAAATATCAGCATCTAATAAACCTATTTTACATCCAATTTTTTTTAAGGCCAAAGCCAGATTTGTTGCGAAGGTAGATTTGCCGACACCACCTTTGGCGCTAGAAATAGCAATTGTAAATTTTGTTCCTAAAATAGGATTTTTAGTGAATTTTTTAGGCTCTAACTTCTTTTTCATTGCGTCACTAAGTTCAGGTTTTTTATCTGTCATATTTTTATCATTACTTGTTTTTTGTAATAAAGACACTATATACTTTGGCATGTCAGATGATTTCAAAGGTGGAGGCCAAAGCCCATGGGGCTCACCCCCAGGAGGTGGTGGTAATGGCTCGGGAAGAGGACCAACACCCCCAGACATTGATAAAATTATTAGAGAGCTTCAAGAAAAAATAAAAAAATTTTTACCTGGTGGCAAATCTTCAGGTGGCAAATCTATAATCTTAGGTTTGCTCATAGTTGGATTTATTTGGTTGGCTAGTGGTCTATACAGAGTCCTGCCAGACGAACAAGGCGTTGTTCTTAGATTTGGAAAGTTTATAAAAACAACACAACCTGGATTAAACTATCACATCCCTTTTCCAGTCGAATCGGTTATTACACCAAAAGTTACTAAGGTTAATAGAATTGATATCGGATTTAGATCTGAGAGAGATAGTGGCTTCTCCTCATCTGGAGGTGTAGCAGATGTTCCTCAAGAAAGTTTAATGTTAACTGGAGATGAAAATATTGTAAATATAGACTTCTCAGTTTTTTGGGTGATTAAGGATGCTGGAAATTTCTTATTTAAAATTCAAGACCCAGAAGGAACTGTAAAAGCAGCAGCAGAGACTGCAATGAGAGAAGTAATTGCAAGATCAGATATTCAACCTATTTTAACCGAAGGAAGATCTGTCATAGAAACTGATACTCAAGAAATTATTCAAAAAATATTAGATGAATACACAAGTGGTATTCAAATTACTCAAGTACAAACACAAAAAGCTGATCCACCTGATCAAGTTATTGATGCATTTAGAGATGTACAAGCTGCAAGAGCTGACATGGAAAGATCAAAAAATGAAGCTGAGGCATACGCTAATGATGTTATTCCAAGAGCTAGGGGTGAAGCTGCAAGAATATTACAAGCTGCAGAAGCATATAAAAAAGAAGTTGTCGCTAAAGCAGAAGGTGAAGCCAGTAGATTTTTAGCAATTTATACTGAATATAAAATGGCAAAAGAAGTAACTCAAGAAAGAATGTATTTAGAGACAATGGAAAAAGTTTTAGCAGATATAGATAAAGTAATTATTGAAAAAAATGCAGGTTCAGGTGTTGTTCCTTATCTTCCATTACCAGAATTAAGTAAAAAGAAAGCGACAAATTAAAATGAATATAGGAAAAATTATAACTGGAATAATTGTGGCACTTGCTGTTGTAGCCTTCTTCTCAATCTTTATAGTCAAAGAAGTTAACCAAGCAATTGTTCTTCAGTTTGGTGATCCTAAGAGAATTATTTCAAAACCTGGATTAAACTTTAAAATACCTTTTATTCAAAACGTTGTTTTTTTAGATAAAAGAATTTTAAATTTAGACACTCCACCAGAAGAAGTAATTGCATCAGACCAAAAAAGATTAATTGTTGATGCATTTGCAAGATTTCAAATTGTAGACCCTTTAAAGTTTTATATTTCAGTTGGAAATGAAAGAGTTGCTAGATCAAGATTAGCAACAATTATAAACTCAAGAATTAGGAATGTTTTAGGTCAGCAAGAACTTCAAACACTTTTGTCAGAAGATAGAACTAAGCAAATGTCCTTAATTCAAGAAGGTGTAAATAATGAAGCTGAGAATTTTGGAATTAAAATAAATGACGTTAGAATAAAAAGAGCAGACCTACCACAAGCAAACAGTGATGCAATTTTTAGAAGGATGCAGACTGAAAGGGAGAGAGAAGCAAAAGAATTTAGAGCAAGAGGTGCAGAGATGGCAGTGACAATAACTTCTACAGCAGATAAAGAGGTCACCGTAATATTAGCTGATGCTCAAAAAAAATCAGAGATTATGAAAGGTGAAGGAGACGGTAAAAGAAACAATATCTTCGCTAGTGCTTTTGGACAAGATCCTGAGTTCTTCGCGTTTTATAGAGCGATGCAAGCTTATGAAACAGCTCTTATTGGGGGAGAAACATCTTTAATTTTATCTCCTGATAGTGAGTTCTTTAAGTTCTTTGGAAATATAAAACCTAAATCAAATTAAAGTTTTTATGAAAGAATTGATCATAGCTTTTGGTCTGTTCTTGTTTATTGAAGGTATTTTATATGCCATATTTCCATCAAAAATGAAAAGTATGTTAAAAAAATTAGATTTACTTAAAGATAATCAATTAAGAACAGGTGGATTAATCTTTGCAATTTTGGGATTTATAATAATTTACTATTCGAAATCTACAGTATGAAAAAATTAAAAATATATTTATTATCTTTATTAATAATATTAAATTTTAATACTCAATCTTTTTCAAAAGGTGTTCCAGAGTCATTTGCTGATTTAGCTGAAAAATTGATGCCTTCAGTTGTTAATATTTCAACAACTCAAACTGTTGTAACGAATTCCAATCCTTTTCCCTTTCAATTTCCTCCAGGCTCTCCATTTGAAGATATGTTCAAAGAATTTGGAGCCCCTCAAGAAAGAAAATCTTCGGCACTGGGTTCGGGCTTTATAATTGAGCAAAATGGAATTGTTGTAACAAATAATCATGTAATTCAGGATGCTGAAGACATCATAGTGAGAGTTAATGGAGACAAAGAGTTTAAAGCAAAGGTGATAGGAGCTGATCCATTGTCTGATATTGCAGTTTTAAAACTAGATACCAAAGAAAAATTTATCCCTGTTAAATTTGGAGACTCAGACAAAGCTAGAATAGGTGATTGGGTTATTGCAATTGGAAATCCTTTTGGCCTTGGAGGAACCGTTACTTCAGGAATTATTTCTGCAAGAAATAGATCTATAGGATTATCAAGATATGAAGATTACATACAAACAGATGCCTCTATTAATTCAGGAAACTCAGGTGGACCTTTATTTGATATGGATGGGGATGTAATAGGAATTAATACTGCAATTTTAGGAAGAAATGGATCAATAGGTATTGGTTTTTCTATACCATCTAATAGTGCGAAAATTGTAATTGATCAACTAATTGAATTTGGAGAAACTAAAAGAGGATGGTTGGGTGTGAGAATTCAAGATGTCACTAAAGAAATTGCTGAAGTAGAAAATTTAGATGAACCAAGAGGGGCCCTAGTTGCAAGTGTTGCAGATAATAGCCCATCTGACAAGGCAGGAATTAAAGCTGGAGATATAATTCTAGAATTTAATAATGAAAAAATTAAAGAGATGAAAGAACTTCCAATTATAGTAGCAAGAACTGAAGTAGGAAAAAAGGTTGATGTTAAAATTTGGAGAAATAAAAAAGAGTTTACTAAAAAAGTAACTCTTGGCAGATTAGAAACATCTGAAGATTTCAAAGTTTCAAAAAAATTAATACCAACAGAAAATAAAATTAATGATTTAAAAATAACAGTAAGAAAACTTAATAATGATGATATTAAACAAAGAAATCTTCCTAATCAAATAAAAGGATTAGTAATCACCAACATAGAAAATGATAGTCCGTTGGCTAATTCAATTGAGGTAAACAGTATTATAATTGAGGCTCAAAAGAAAAAAATCAACTCAGCAAAAG
Organism: uncultured Pelagibacteraceae bacterium; assembly: GCA_902520685.1. Taxonomy (GTDB): domain Bacteria; phylum Pseudomonadota; class Alphaproteobacteria; order Pelagibacterales; family Pelagibacteraceae; genus Pelagibacter. Next base: position 6,304 of record CABYPE010000017.1, read on the forward strand.
AGTTAAAACAAGTTGTAAATCAAGTTTTAAAGACAAATCAAAAAACCATTTTATTGGTAATCTACAACAGTCAAAACCAAAGAAGATATATTGGTGTTAAATTAAAATAAATAATGGATTTAAAATCCAAAATTATTTTGATTTATGGCCCAACCGCATCTGGTAAATCTGAATTTGCAATCAAACTAGCAAAAAAAATTAAAGGTGAAATAATTAATGCAGATAGTATGCAAGTTTATAAAGATTTAAAAATCTTGACTGCTAGACCTTTAAAAAAAAATTATCAAAAAATAAATCATCATCTTTATGGATTTCAAAATGGGAAAAGAAGTTTTTCCACTGGTGATTGGTTAAAGTTAGCAATTAAAAAGATATATGAAATTAAAAATAAAAAAAAAGTTCCAATATTAGTTGGTGGAACAGGATTATATTTTAAAGCATTAGTAGAAGGCTTAGTTGAAATACCAAATGCACCAAAGGTACTTAGAAATAAAGTTAGAAAACTTCAAAAAGAAATTGGCCAACAAAAATTTTATGAAAAACTTTTAAAAATTGACCCTTCTATAATTGATAAAATAAGATCTACTGATGTTCAAAGGTCAATTAGAGCTTACGAAGTGAAGAGCTTTACTAAGAAATCGATTGCAGAATGGTATGATGATACGAGACCTGATTTTAACAAAAAAGACTTTCACAAGCTAATGATAGATTTCCCCCGGCAAGATCTAATTCAGAGAATAAACGCTAGGACAATTGAAATGTTTAAAAATGGTGTAACATTAGAAGTGAAGAGTTTTTTAAAACTTAGAATTCCAAAAGACAGAAGTATATCAAAGGCCATCGGTGTTTCGGATATAAGCGAATATTTAAAAAAAAAGACAGTTAAAGAGAGTGTAATTGAAAATATATCAATAAAGACAAGGCAATATGCTAAAAGACAAATGACATGGGCAAGAGGCCACATGATGAGCTGGAAAAAAATAAAGCCAAATCAGTTAAATAATTTTTTAAAAAAAGCTTAATAAAGCATCAGTAAAACTTGACCAATCAGTACAACTTCAGCTAGATTGCCTAAATGTCTAAATTATATTCTGGAGCAGAAATTGTTTTTAAATGTCTTGAAGATCAAGATGTTGAATTTATTTTTGGTTATCCTGGAGGAGCAGTGCTACCAATTTACGATGAACTAAAAAATCATTCCTCTATAAAACATATTTTAGTAAGACATGAACAAGGAGCTGGTCATGCAGCAGAGGGGTATGCAAGATCATCAGGCAAACCAGGAGTAGTTCTTGTAACTTCAGGACCTGGCGCAACAAATGTTGTGACAGCTTTAACAGATGCTTATATGGATTCCGTCCCTTTGGTTTGTATTTCTGGGCAAGTTCCAACTCACTTGATTGGTACGGATGCATTTCAAGAGTGTGATACAACTGGCATCACTAGACCATGCACAAAACACAATTGGTTAATTAAAGATATTAAAGATCTATCAAAAATCGTTCATGAGGCATTTCATGTTGCAACAACAGGAAGACCAGGTCCGGTATTAATTGATATACCTAAAGATATTCAATTTGCAAAAACAAGTTATTCAAAACCTAAAAATGAAAAAAAATTAAACGGAAAAATACATAATAAGTTTTCTCAAAGTGAAATAGAAAAACTAATTGATTTAATATCAAAAGCAAAAAAAACCAGTAATTTATACTGGTGGAGGGGTTATAAACTCTGGTCCCCAAGCAAGTGAGTCATTAAGAGAGTTTACAAGACTGATTGGTTTTCCCATAACATCTACTTTGCAAGGTCTAGGAGCATTCCCAGGAGATGATAATCAATTTATTGGAATGTTAGGAATGCATGGAACTTATGAAGCAAATAATGCTATGCATGATTGTGATTTGTTAATTAATATTGGAGCAAGATTTGATGATAGAATAACAGGTAAGATAGATGAGTTTTCACCAAAATCAAAGAAAGTTCATATTGACATAGATCCATCATCAATAAATAAAATTATAAAAGTTGACTTAGCTATTGTGGGCGATGTTAACGAGGTTCTAAAAGTAACTATTAAAAAAATAAATAATAGACAAAATGGTTTTAAAAAATCTAATAAACAAAATATATCAAAATGGTGGGAACAAATTCAAAAATGGAGAACAAAAAATTCATTAGGTTTTATTAATAGTGATAAAAATATAAAACCTCAACACGCAGTAAAAAGATTATATGAATTAACCAAAAATCAAGATACATTTGTTACTACTGAGGTTGGTCAGCATCAAATGTGGGCTGCGCAACATTACAAATTTGATAAACCAAATAGATGGATGACTTCTGGTGGCCTTGGAACCATGGGTTATGGTCTTCCTGCAGCAATAGGAGTTCAGATAGCTCATCCTGATAAACTTGTAATTGATATTGCAGGTGAGGCATCTGTCTTGATGACAATGCAAGAAATGTCAACTGCAGTACAATATAATTTACCAATTAAAATTTTTGTATTGAATAATCAGTATATGGGAATGGTTAGGCAATGGCAGGAATTGCTTCATGAAAAAAATTATTCAGAAAGTTATTCTGAGGCATTACCAGATTTTGTTAAATTAGCAGAAGCTTATGGTTGCAAAGGAATTAAAGCAGACAATCCAAATGACTTAGATGAAAAAATCAGTGAAATGATTAATCATAATGGCCCAGTGATATTTGATTGCCAGGTTGACCCTAATGAAAATTGTTTTCCTATGATCCCGTCAGGAAAACCCCACAATCAAATGATACTAGGACCTAGTGATCAAGAGGAAAATAAAATTACTGGAAAAGGAAAGTCTTTAGTTTAATGGTTAAATCTAAATCAGCTTACAGTGTGCCAACTAAAGCTGGGAAATTGGACACCCACATTTTTGTAGTTTGGGTAGATAATGAAGCCGGTGTTCTGGCACGAGTTGTAGGATTATTTTCAGGCAGAGGTTACAATATTGAATCTTTAGCTGTAGCAGAGATAGATGCCAAAAAAAATATTTCAAGAATAACAATTGTTACCACAGGAACGCCCCAAGTTATTGATCAAATCAAGTTGCAATTAAAAAAACTTGTTCCAGTCCACAAAGTTGCAAATTTTAAAAGAGAGGATAAAAAGGTAATTTTTAAAGAAATGGCATTGTTGAAAGTTGTAGCTTCTAAAAGTAAGATAGATAAATGCTTAAAGGCTTGTAATAAATTTAATCCAGTAATAATAGATAAAACGAAAAAATCTGCTGTAATACAAATTACAGCTTTAAGAAGAGAAATAGATAAGATGAACACAAAATTAAAGCCTTTGGGTCTAATTAGTACCTCTAGGACAGGGGCTATTGCGATGACTAGAGGTGCAGAAGTATTTAATTAATTTATAAAGGAGAAAAGATTATGAAAATGTTTTATGAAAAAGATGCTAATGTAAATTTAATAAAAGAAAAAAAAATTGCGATATTTGGATATGGAAGTCAAGGGCACGCACATGCTTTAAATTTAAAAGATAGTGGAGTTAAAGAAGTAGTTGTTGCATTGAGAGATGGTTCTACAAGTAAAACGAAAGCAGAGTCTAAAGGATTAAAAGTAATGAATTTGTCTGATGCAGCTGAGTGGGCTGATGTTTGTATGATTTTAACTCCAGATGAATTACAGGCAACAATTTATAAAAATCATATCGAGCAAAGAATTAAAGATGGAACAAGTTTGGCCTTTGCTCATGGTTTAAATATCCATTATGATTTAATAAAAGCTAGAAAAGACCTTGATGTTTTTATGGTTGCACCAAAAGGTCCTGGTCATTTAGTAAGAAGTGAATTTGAAAAAGGTGGTGGTGTACCATGCTTGATGGCCGTTCATCAAGATGGAACAGGTAAAGCAAGAGATTTAGCTTTATCTTATGCATCAGCTATTGGAGGTGGCCGATCAGGAATTATAGAGACAACATTTAAAGATGAATGTGAGACAGATTTATTTGGGGAACAAACAGTTCTTTGTGGAGGACTAGTTGAGTTAATTAAAAATGGTTATGAGACTTTGGTTGAGGCTGGTTATGAACCTGAAATGGCATATTTCGAATGTCTTCATGAAGTAAAATTAATTGTAGATTTAATTTATGAAGGTGGAATAGCTAATATGAATTATTCTATTTCTAATACAGCTGAGTATGGTGAATATGTTTCAGGACCAAGAATAATTAATAAAGAAGAAACTAAAAAAAGAATGAAAGAAGTTTTAACAGATATTCAATCTGGTAAGTTTACGAAGCAATGGATGGAAGAGTGTAAAAACGGACAAAAAAACTTTTTGAAAACCAGGCAGGATTTAGCGAAACATTCAATAGAGACTGTTGGATCCAAACTTAGAGATATGATGCCTTGGATAGGAAAGAAAAAATTAATAGACAGTGATAAAAATAAATAGTGGATTTACATGGAAAAAATACAAAATATTAATCAAGGTGAATTAAACTTTTTTTTAAATCAAAATATTCAAATTGATATACCAGGGTTTATTCTAAGTTTAATATCAGCAGTAATATTAAGTTTTCTTGTTCAGTTGTTTTATATCAAATATTCATCAACTTTATCGAACAGAAAAGAATTTTCAAAAAACTTTGTAATTTTAGCTGTCACAACTTGCATTGTAATTATGATTGTAAAAAGTTCTTTAGCTTTATCTCTGGGTTTAGTTGGTGCATTATCTATTGTTAGATTTAGGGCGGCAATAAAAGAGCCTGAAGAATTAGTATATTTGTTCTTGATTATTGCGATTGGGCTTGGATGTGGCGCAAATCAATTAATAATCACTACAATTGGAATTATATTTGCGTTGGTTTTGATTGTTATTTACTCAAGATATTTGAAAAATTCGAATAATGAATTTGAAAAAATAATAAATCTTGGTGTTATAATTGAACAAGATATTTCAGATAAACAAATAAATAGTTTAATTGAGCAAATTAGAGAAATTTCTCATGAGTTAAAGTTTATATCAATGTCTAGAACAGATAAAAGCACAACCATAAACTTAGATGTAAAACCTAAAGAATTTGATAAATTAACTTTATTGTCTGAGCATATAAAAAAACAATTTAAAGGCTCGAAAGTAGTAATGGCATATAATGAAGACTTGTCATTATGATACTAAAACAAGAGTCGAAAAAAAAAAACTTTTTTTCTAAGTTTACTATTTTTTTATATTTTTATTTTTTCATAAGTCTCATAGTTGGACTTGTTTTGATTATTGCTTTTTTTCAATCTCAATTTTTTATTAATAAAAGAAACAATCTTTTAGATTTATTTTCAAAAGCTGGAAGATATGAATATCTATATTTACCCCAAATAGCTTTTAAGGCATTTAAAGCTAATTTTATTAAGCTAGATAAATTAGAGTTGGAAATTCCATTTGAAAAAACACTAATTTTAGAAAATTTAAGAAATGAATCAATATTAAATGGAATATTACCCAATGCTAACATGATGCCAAAAGTAAAAACAAAAATTTTATTTAACGAAAAAGAATTTAGAGCCGATATAAGACTCAAAGGTGATAGAAAACCCCACTTTGTAGATAAAGATAAATCATCATATAAGCTAGAACTTGACCGAGATCAATTTATCTACGGAATTAAAAAATTTTCACTTCAAAAACCCAGGATAAGAAATTACATTCATGAATGGATTTTTCATGAGTTGTCCGAAAATGAGGGAATAATTAAAATTAAATATGATTTTATTAAACTTTCAATTAATGGTGAAGATCAAGGTCTCTACGTGATAGAGGAAGGGTTTGGTAAAGAGTTAATTGAGAGAAATAAAAGAAGAAATGGACCAATATTTAGTTTAGATGAAGATATTCATACTACTGATGAAAATCCAATATTTGAAATTTACAATAAAAATTATTGGAATAGTCCTGAAAATAATTCAATAGTTAATATCGCTTCAAAAAAATTGCATGATATTTTTGATGATAAGTTAAGCATTGACGAAGTTTTTGATTTAGATAAATGGGCTGCTTATTTTGCAATAGTAGATTTAACTGGGACTTATCACGGATCATTTCTAAAAAGTGTAAAATTTTATTATAATCCACTAAATGGACTATTCGAGCCAATTCCATTTGATGGTCATAGACTAAAACCGAATTATCATAAGTATAACTTAAATTATGATGATAGAATTTTAATCGACAAGATTCAAAATCCTATTGCTAAAGAAGCCAGAGATTTGACTTGGCTTAAAAATTTTTTTTATAAAGATGGAAAAATAAATCAAAAATTTTATCATCTATACCTATCTTACCTAGATAAGATCAGTTCAGAAAATTATATAGATAATTTTTTAAATAATAATTTAGAAAAGATGGAAAAAATAAATTCTCATATATATGCTGATTATTTTTATTTTGATAATATTCGTAACTATGGGATCGGACTATATTATTTTTTGATAGATGATTTCAAATATCAAGCAAAAAATATTAGAGATAAATTAAAAACTAATAGTCGAGTTCAATTAAAAAGGATTAATAATAATAAATATTTATATAAGCCCTTTTTAAATAACTATAGTCAATTAATAGCTCAAAAACTTTCATGTAATGATGGAGAAGACGATTATGATTTAATCTTAAATCAAAATTTGTATAATTTTGAAGATACCATCTTAAACTTAAATGATAAGGCAAATAATTTAAAGTGCAATGCATTAACTCTCTTTGATAAATTTATAAATAAAGAAATTATTATTAATGTAGACAATCTAAATTCAGATCATTTTTTTGAAAATTTTAAAAAAAAATTTACAACTTCTTTTCAAGATTTTTTTGATCTAGAAGAAGATAAACTGATATTAAAAAGTGATCTGGTTGAAATTAATAGAAATATTTACATACCTGCCGGATTAAGAGTTATAATAAAACCTGGACAAAAAATAATTTTAACTGACAAAGCTTTTATAATTTCTGACTCGCCTTGGAATATAGGAGGTGTTGGTAAATCTGTTATAATTTCAGGAAAAAAAGATAATTTAGGTGGGGGGATTTTAATAGGTGATACAAACAAAAAATCAAAAATACAAAATACTAGATTTTCTAACTTGGGCGGTTATGATTTTGATAAAAATTTTGAATATATAATTTTGGGATCTTTAAATTTTCATCAGACAAAAGTTGAGATTAGAGATACGATATTTGAAAATATTTTTTCAGAAGATGCTATAAATATTTTTAGATCTGATTTTGACATTTACGACGTAAATTATACCGACATTTCATCTGATGCTATTGATATAGATTTCAGCAATGGAAAAATCAATAAAGCTCACTTTGTTAATATTCAAAATGATGCAATTGATTTTTCAGGTTCTATTGTAAATATTAATGATACTTTTTTTGACAATGTGAATGATAAGATTATAAGCGTAGGAGAAGAATCTGATATTGTTATTAACAACGTTAAGGGTTTTAATTCTTTTGCTGGCATAATTAGTAAAGATGGATCTGAGGTTATTTCAGAAAATATTTTTTTCGATAATGTACAAATTCCATTCGCAGCTTATCAAAAAAAGAAAAATTACAAATATCCTCTCCTTGAGGCAAAAAATTATGAAATAAAGAATTTTCTAACAAAGCCAATTAAAGACAAGACTGCAAATTTAATATTAGAAACTGAATTTATCGTAATGAAATCAAGTAAAATTAATTCATTGATGTATGAAAAAAATACTTCATTAATTAAATAATTCTAATGATCAATAAAATTAAAAGATTTGAGAGAAAATGGATTTTTAATAGTAACAACTATTTGATTTTAATAAATGCAGTTATAAGATCAAATCTTTTTTTTAGAAATCAATACCCACAAAGAAAAGTAAACTCAATTTATTTTGATACAAATAATTATACATCAATTCTACAGAACTTAGATGGAATTAGTGGTAAAAAAAAAATTAGAATAAGATGGTATGGAGATGAAAAAATTATGACTGACCCAGCTATTGAAATTAAAAGTAAAAATGGATTTGAAACGAAAAAAGAAATTATCGAGATTAAAGAATTAAATAATATTCAACCTTTTAATTTAGATATGATTAATGAAAAATTGAATGCAAGGTTAGATTTAAAAAAATTGGTTTTACCCATTTTAACCACTAATTATGATAGACAATATTTTGTATCTTTTGATGGAAAAATTAGAGCTACAGTTGATTATAATCTTAAAAGCAATTTTCTAAAAAATTTAAGTCAAATAAATATTATAAAAAATTTTAAGAAAATTTGTATTTTAGAATTAAAATATCCTACTTCTTTGGATAAATATGTTCGGCAAAACCTTAAAGACATTTCCCTTAGATTAACTAAAAATTCAAAATTTGTTAATTCGGCAATGGAAAAGCCTAAATTTATTGAATAAAGTAAAATAAAGTTTAATTAATAAATCTAATGGAAATTTCTGTAGTTTTGCCCTGTTTAAATGAGTCTGAAACACTTGGTATTTGTATTAAAAAAGCTAAAAATCAAATCAAAAGTCTAGGAGTTAAAGGTGAGATTATCATTGCAGATAATGGAAGTTCAGACGGTTCAATTGAAATTGCTAAAAAACTTGGGGCAAAAATAGTCAATGTCAAAAATAAAGGTTACGGAAATGTTTTACGGGCAGGTATAAAAAATGCTAAAGGAAAATACATTTTAATAGCAGATTCTGACGATAGTTATAATTTAAACGATTTACCAAAATTTTATAAAAAAATAAATAAAGGTTTTGATATTGTGCAAGGTTGTAGACTTCCTGGTGGAGGTGGTAAAATTAATCCAGGTGCAATGCCATTAAGTCATAGATTGTTTGGAAATCCTCTATTTTCACTTTTAACCAAAATTTTATACCAAGTGCCTTTCAATGATGTTTATTGTGGCATGAAAATTCTTAGAAAAAAATTTTTTAATAAAATAAATTTTTTTTCGACAGGCATGGTTTTCTGCTTAGAGATTTTAATAAAATCAAAAATTAATAACGCAAAAATGAGTGAGTTAGCTATAACACTTTATAAAGACGGCAGAAAAAA
>CABYPE010000018.1 GCA_902520685.1 uncultured Pelagibacteraceae bacterium
GAAATAATCAGTAAATTTAAAATTATACCTTCTTCACTAAAAATATTTATCCTAATTACTTCATTATCAATTATATTATAAGTCTTTTTAAGATCTAAAAAATCTTTTTTATGTTTAATTTTTTTTAATTTCTTTTCTTTTAATGATAAAATATATCTTTTTAAACCAATGACTCTATAGCCAATTAAAGTAAAAGAAATAATGAATGCTATAACTAGAATATCAAAATCTGTAAAAAAAATTGTATTATGATTTGTGTATATAAATAAGTAAAATCCTATTACAAAAGGGAAAATAAAATAAAAAATATCAGCACCAAAGCTATCAAGGGTATTACCATAAACAGTTTTTTTCTGATTTAGTCTTGCTATTTGGCCATCTATAGAGTCAAGAAAAGCTGCTATAAACCATATTATCGACCCTACCAAACTGTTTCCAATTAAAAAATATATAGAACCAAAAATTAAAAAAAAGAAACTTACAATAGTAATTAAATCAGCTGAAATATTTAATCGATTTAAGACATAAGCGAAGGGTGGTGTTATTAAATTTAAAGATCTTTGGCATAAACCAAATGTATTACCAATTTTTCTTCTTGGTGAGGGATTTTTATCAATAGTTGAATCATATATTTTAAATATTTTTTTCAAGAAACTATGTTTTGACATTATAAAAAATTATTCTTTAAAAGTTAACCTTTCAAAATTAGATGGAATAGATTTTTTTTCATTCATGAATTTTAATTGAGTCAATGATTTTACCTTTAGCTTTTCTTTTTAAATGTACCTCACCTAAATGACAGACAACCGATCCTGTGATATCTGCTCTGCTTTGATATAAAATTGTTTTTTTATCTTTTTTAACAATCTTTTTATTTATTAAAGTACAAAGATAAGGTTGTTCACTACTTTTATGAGAGAGATATTGCTCCATCTTTTTTAAAAAAAATTTTTTGTTTGCTACAACTGCATACTTGAAATCATTATATTTTTTTAAAACATCATTTAATGAACAAATAGCATGATAAGGGCCTGTCATTTTTTTTTCTAAATGACTAAAAATACTTAAATTGAATTGGTTAACTTTATTATTAGGTGATTTGTTAAATGCAATAAATGCACCTCCTGTTAAACCGAATAAACCTTTACAGGAACTATAACCAATAACATCAGCAAAATGATGATTATTTTCTAAACCAATTGATGCAGTTGCATCTAAAGCAAGTTTAGCTTTACATCTTTTTTTAAGTTTGTTCAATTTTGAAATTGGTATTTTTAAACCTATGCTTGTTTCCACAGGACAACCCATTACCCAATCATATTTTTTAGATATTTCATCAATATTTTTATAATCTATATATTCAATTTTTTTTATATTTCTAAAATTAATTTTACTAGCAATTGACATAGAAAAAAGTCTATCAGAATAAATTCCTGTTTTAATAATCAAAAGTTTTCCATAAATGAAGTTGTTTATCATTACTTCTAATGCAAAACTTGCTGAGCCTTGCATCCGGGCAATATTGCTATGATCAGTAAATTTTTTCAATCTGTTTAGAACATTATTTTCTATTTTTTCGTATTGATCGTCACCTCTACCAAAACATGGTTCAATGGAAGTAATATTCTCATATAAGAGACTTGCAGGACCAGGGGTAAATAATTTTTTTTTTGAATTTTTATTATTAATGAAATCTTTAACTATTTTCATTATTGAACCTATTTAGTTCCCGGAATTAAGTCTAAGATATTACTTATGCTCATGATAGATTTTTCTGACTCATAACTTCTACCGTTTTTAAGAATTTCCAAAGCAACCTTTTGCATAGCGGGGTAAGAAGCTCTTAACATGTGATTTGCATATATGACTATATTAAATCCAGCCTTTTCGAGCTGTTTATCTGTTACAGAATTATAACTAGATGGTACTGCTACAAGAGGTATATCGGAAAATCTTTTTCTAAACTTTTCCGCAAAGTTAAAAATTTCTTTTGGATTTTTTTCTTTACTATGGATCATTATTCCGTCCGCTCCTGCTTTAACATATTTTTCTGCTCTTAAAACTGCATCTTTAAGAGGTTTACCAAGTATTAAGCTCTCTATTCTAGCTATAATCATTAATTTATTAGTTGTTGCTTTTTTTGCAGCTGATATTTTTTTTGAAAATTCTTTGATATTTTCTTGCTCTTGTTTTACAGAGTTACCAAATAAAGAATTCTTTTTTAATCCCTTTTTATCTTCCATTATAACTGCAGAAGCACCTGATCTTTCAATAGTTTTCAAATTAATTTCTAAATGCTCTATTTTTCCACCGGTATCTATATCTATTATTATGGGTTTTGATGTAACATCAAATATATCATTAATATTTGTTAATCTTTGATTTATATCTAGAACTTCAATGTCTGGTTTTCCTTTTAAAGTTGAATCCGTTAATGAGCTAGACCAAAAACCATCAAACTCAATTTTTTTTCCATTTTTATTTTTATAATAAACTTGCTCAGCTATAATTGCTGATAATGGGCTGTGTGCTTCCAAGATTCTACATATCTTTTTTGCTTCTAGTAATCTTTTTAATGTTGATTGTCTATTAGTTGGTATTGTTGACTCTAAGTACATGCTTTTTTTTAAGAATTTGCTAGAAATATTTTTTGTATAAGGAATTTCTATCAATTTTCCTCCAATCTTTCTCAGAGCTTTTATAGTGCCAGCTCTGAGATTTTTATCTCTTCCAAATATCCAATCATCACCATGAACAAAATAATTAGGTTTAAGTTTTAAAATATTTTTTTCATATTCATATTCATTTTGTGAAACAACATTTGAGATACCAGTTATGTTTTCTAATATTTTTTTTCTTTGATCAAAATTTAAAAGTGGAATTCTTTTGTGAGCTCGGATTGCTCTATCAGTCAATAAACCTGCTGTGACTTTGCCATATTTCTTAGCATGATTTATTAAGTTTATATGCCCATGATGCAAAAGATCTACAGATAATGATATATAAACTGTTTTATTTTTCATATTTTTTTTTTAATATTCGTGATGCTTTTTTTCTTAATATAGTACTACTGATAGCCTTTGTTCTTTTAAAATTAATTGTTTTAGTTTTAAATTTTCTATCCCTATAATCGCCACCACTAATCAGAATATCAATTTTATGTTTATCTAAATATTTTTGAGTTATCAGCCAATCTGAAGGTGCTACCTTTTTTACTCCTTTTATTTCTGATAGAATTTCTTTTCTATATTTGAAACTTAATTCTGGGGAATATCCTTTAAATTTTCTTATTTGCTTGTCTGTAGTTAAACCAATTATTACGTCACCATATTTTTTTGCGTTCTTAATTAATCTAATATGACCATGATGAATTAAAGTTGCGGACATATCTACCATTATTTTTTTTTTCATTTATTCTAAAATATTATTATTTATAGATATTTTATATTTAAGCAATCTTCAAAAATTAATCTAGTTTTAAAATCCTAATAAACCTCTCTAAAGATACTTAACATCCAAGTTACAATCTTTAAAGCCCTGATTTGCTTCATATTAGTGGGTTCGATATATTTTTAATCAAATTTATTGGATTACTTACTCTTACGGTGTTAAGACTGACATTTCATATGAACGAAGATAAAAAAAAATTTTTTTTGGATAAGCATAAACAATTAATAAATTTTATTAATGCTACCCCAGAATTAGGTGAGGTAATTTTTCAAGGAAAATCTTTAGAATACCATTCAAGTAAAAGAGGATTAGATGAATTACTAAAAGCTTACAATGATAATAATTTTGATCCTATTGCACTAAATCATGGAATTAAAAGATTAAGAATAGGTTCATATAGTTCTGATTTAATCTGGGATCACCCAAATATAAAACCAAAAGTAGAATTTAGTGATGACATAATTGATTTGCTTGAATCTTCTTTTAATAAAATATTAAATGAAACGTCTTTTATATTAAATAAATTAGTAAGATTTCCAGATAGTGATACTTTGGTTAATAAATCAGGTGAATGGAGCTATTACTCATTTTATGATAAAAACACAAATGAGATAGAACAACATCACAAACAGTGTCCTATAATATCTGATATTTTAAAAAAACTTGATTTAAATACAAAGTTTGGATTTGCTTTCATATCTGCGTTAACAAAGAAATCTGTTATAAAACCTCATCAGGGCTCTACATCATTTCGAAAAAGATATCATTTAGGTATCGTAATCCCGGAGGATAATGTACTTAAAATAAGAATAGGTACTAAGTGGGTAGAATGGAAACCGGGTAAAGCTTTTAGTTTTTATGATTCAGTTGAACACGAGGTTATAAATAATTCAGAAAAACCAAGGATCATTCTAATTTTTGATGTTTGGAGCCCATCGCTTCCAAAATCAGTTCGTGATTTTTTTAATAGTGATAAAGATTTAATAAATTATGGTATTTGCTGATTATCCTTTTGATAATGCTTTCAAAAGATATTTATTATCTAAACCACAATCTTTATATCCACGTTTAACTATATTTAAGTATTTTTCTGTTGGAAATTTAAAAGGTGATTTTTTTACCATTATATAAGTCATTACTTTTTTTCCATAATAGTAAAAATAATGTTTTTTATACAATTTAGGGAAGTCCTCATAAATATCTAATTTTTTTTCGTCACTTTTTGAGATCTCAAATAAAGCACCTGGAACAATTGAGTTTTTTTTTGGTTCAATATCTGCAGCTCTATATTTACTTCTAAAATTAAGTCTAAAATTTTTAAGATTAATTTTTTTAAGAAAAATACAATCCTTACATCTACGCTTCATTTGAAAATGATGAAGATTACTTCCATATGCAAAATAAAGCATTTATCTATCTACAATTTCAATTTTTTTTTCTTTTATAAATTCTAAAATCTGTAAATTACAATTATCTATTTTAGATTGTTTTTCTGATCGCAAAACGATTGATACTCCCAATTTACCCGCATGAAAAAAAGGATAGCTTCCTATCTCTACATCTTTATTTTTATCTTGCACTTTAGTTAAAGAGTTTGCTATTTCACTTTCAACTGTCCTTAAACTTATAGTATAACTTAAAATTGGTTCTCCACCTACTATTCTATTTTTTAGACCTCCCAACATTGATTTCAAGATTGATGGAACGCCTGGTAAACAAAAAACATTCTCAACACTAAATCCTGGAGCACCACTTGTTGGATTCAAAATTAGTTCTGCATTTTCAGGCATCCAAACCATTTTTTGTCTGCCTTCATTAAATTCACCAGGCTTATAATAAGCTTCTAAAATTTTAAATGCTTCTTTATGTATCTCATATTTTAAACCAAAAGCTTTTGCTACAGATGATGCTGTAATATCATCATGAGTGGGTCCAATACCACCGGTTGTAAAAACATAATTGTTTTCTTTTCTCAAATGATTGAGTGTATCAACTATTATTTTTTCAACATCAGGTATAACTCTTGCCTCTTTAACTTTAACACCAATTGAATTAAGCCAGGTAGCAAGAGTACTCGTATTTGTATCCTGAGTTCTTCCAGATAAAATTTCATTACCAATAATTAGTATTGCAGCATTTACTTTTGTGTTTTTACTCATTTTGTATATATAATTTGAATATGGAATTTACCAAGTCTTTATTAAAAGGCAAATTAATCAAAAGGTATAAAAGGTTTTTTGCAGATGTTGAAATAAATAAAGAAATTGTTACTGCACATTGTCCTAATACAGGATCGATGAAGGGGTTACTTAATGAAGGAAATGAAGTTTATTTACTACCTAATAATAATCCTAAAAGAAAACTTAAATATGGGCTGGAAATTATTAGAACTAGAAAAAATTTGGTTGGTGTTAATACACATATGGCTAATAGAATAGCTCAACATGCGTTAGAAAATAATCTAATTAAAGAGCTTAAAAATAATGAAACAATAAAACCAGAAGTTTTTTTTAATAAAGAAACTAGATTTGATTTTTTGATTGAAAAAAATAAACAAAAATGTTTTGTTGAAGTCAAAAATGTTACTCTTTTTAGGGAAAAAAATACTGCTGAATTTCCTGATGCTGTAACTTCTAGAGGGTCAAAACACCTGCTGGCACTTATTGATGCCATAAAAAAAGGTTATAAAACTTATTTATTATTTCTAGTTCAAATTCAAAATATGGAAAAATTTAAGATTGCAAAAGATATAGATGCTGAATATTACCACAATTATTTAATTGCTCAAAAAGCAGGAGTTAATTTTTTGGCTTATAGATGTAATATAAGTTCTAAAAGAATATTTATAGATAAAAAATTAAAAATTATTAATGCCTGATTATAAAGAAAAATTTGAAAAAATGAGAATTGCAGGAAAATTAGCTGCTAAAACTTTAGATATGCTATCTCAAAATATTAAAGAAGGTGTTTCAACAGATTTTATCGATAAACTAGGTTATGAGTTTATTAGAGATAATGGAGGATACTCAGCTCCACTTTATTATAGAGGTTTTACAAAATCTTTGTGCACATCTTTAAATCATGTTGTGTGTCACGGTATTCCATCTGATAGAATTTTAAAAGATGGCGATGCAGTCAATGTTGATGTTACTGCAATTGTTGATGAGCATTATGGAGATACTAGTCGAATGTTTTCTATCGGTAATACCTCAATTAAATTAAATAATCTTATTGATGCAACTTATGAGTCTATGATGAGAGCAATAAGAATATTAAAACCAGGAATAAAACTTGGTGATATTGGTCATGAAATACAATCGTTTGTTGAGACAAAAGGTTTTTCAGTTGTTAGAGATTTTTGTGGACATGGAATAAGTACAATATTTCATGAACCACCAAATATTTTACATTATGGAAATAAGAATACTGGTATGGAATTGAGACCTGGAATGACTTTTACAATTGAACCGATGATCAATGCAGGAAAATTTCCTGTTAAAGTGTTAAATGATGGTTGGACTGCTGTTACAAAAGATAAATCTTTATCAGCACAATTTGAGCATACATTAGGAATTACAGAAAATGGTTATGAAATCTTTACAGAATCTGCTAAAGGTTACTCAAAGCCTCCATATTTATAATTAATGATTAAAAGATACTCGAGAAAAGAATTAACTGACATATGGTCAGAAGAAAACAAATATAAAATTTGGCTTGATGTTGAAGTTGCTGCAGCTCAAGCTATGGAAAAATTAGGTCAAATCCCTAAAGGTGTTTCATCTGTAGTTAAAAAAAAAGCTAAAATAAATGTAAAAAGAATTCATCAAATTGAAAGCCAAGTTAAACATGATGTAATAGCATTTTTAACTTCTGTTACAGAAAAAGCAGGTATAAAGGCTCGATACCTTCATCAAGGCATGACCTCATCAGATGTTTTAGATACAAGTTTCAATATTCAATTAATTCAATCAGGAAAAATATTACTTAAAGATTTAGATCAAATTTTAAAAGTATTAAAAAAACAAGCTAGAAAATACAAATTTACTCCTTGCATGGGCAGAAGCCACGGTATTCATGCAGAACCAATCACTTTTGGTTTAAAGTTAGCTTCTTATTATGAAGAATTTAAAAGAAATAGAAAAAGATTAGTTGATGCAATTGAAGAGGTATCTACTTGCGCTATTTCAGGTGCTGTTGGAACATTTGCTAACATTAATCCTAATGTCGAAAAATATGTCGCTAAAAAATTAGGTTTAAAAGTGGAGCCAATTTCAACTCAAATTATCCCAAGAGACCGCCATGCATTTTATTTTTCAGTTTTAGGAATTATTGCGGGATCTATCGAAAGAGTAGCAGTTGAAATAAGACATTTACAGCGAACTGAAGTTTATGAATTACAAGAATACTTTTCAAAAGACCAAAAAGGGTCTTCGGCTATGCCTCATAAGAAAAACCCAATTTTAAGTGAAAATTTAACTGGTCTTGCTAGAATGGCTAGAAGTGCAGTAATCCCTGCTCTAGAAAATATAGCTTTATGGCATGAGCGAGATATTTCGCACTCAAGTGTTGAGAGAAATATTGGGCCTGATACCAATATCATAATAGATTTTGCATTAGTAAGATTAACTAACATTTTAGATAATATGATTGTTTATCCTAAGAAAATGTTAGAAAATTTAAATACCACAAAAGGATTGATTTTCTCGCAAGAACTTATGCTTGAACTTACAAAAACTGGTCTTAGTAGAGAAAAATCTTACAAAATGGTGCAAACCTATGCCAAAAAATGTTTTGCTGAAGATTTAGATCTATTTAATGTTATCCAATCTGATAAATATATTGTGAATAAAATTTCACCAAAGAAACTAAAGACTATTTTTAGTTATTCAAAACATTTTAAAAATGTAAATTTGATATTTAAAAGAGTGTTCAAATAATGAAAAAAGGGAAAAAACTTTATGAAGGTAAAGCAAAAATTATTTATGCTACAACAGACAAAAGTTTAGTAATTCAATATTTTAAGGATGACGCAACAGCATTTAATAATCAAAAAAAAACTACAATTGAAGGTAAAGGAGTCTTAAATAATAGAATTTCAGAACATATTCTCTCAAACTTATCACAAATTGGAATTAAGAATCATCTTGTTAAACGTCTTAATATGAGAGAGCAAATAATTAAGTTAGTAGAAATAATTCCAATAGAATTCATTGTAAGAAATGTTGCAACTGGATCTATTACTAAAAGATTGGGAATTGAAGATGGAACTATTTTAAAAGAACCTCTTATTGAATATTGTTTAAAAGATGACAAATTAGGAGACCCTTTAATTGCAGAAGAGCATATTTACGCATTTGATTGGGCTACTAAAAAAGAAATAGAAAAAGTTAAAAAAATGATTTTAAGAATAAATGATTTCATGATTGGTATGTTTAGAGGTGTTGGTATTAAACTGATTGATTTTAAATTAGAATTTGGAAGATTTAAATCAAACGGGAAGTCTGAAGTAATTTTAGCTGATGAAATAAGTCCAGACACATGTAGATTATGGGACAGTATTACAGATAAGAAATTAGACAAAGATAGATTTAGAAAAGATTTAGGAGACTTAATACCAGCTTATACAGAAGTGGCCAAAAGATTAGGAATATTACACGAACAATCTAACGTCTCTGCAGTAAACATAACAAAATTATCCTCAGTAAAAAGAAAGCGTAAATGAAAATTTCAGTAATCATAACTCTCAAAAAAGACGTTCTTGATCCACAAGGAAAAGTTATTCAACAAACATTAAACGGTATGGGTTTTGATCATATAAACGAAGTCAGACAAGGAAAATATTTTGAAATTGATACTAAAGAGACTGACTACAAAGAGGCCAAAAATCAAGTAGAAGAAATGTGTAAAAAACTTTTAGCAAATCTAGTTATAGAAAATTATAAAATTATTGACACACAATAATTAATGAAATCATCTGTAATTACATTTCCTGGTTCAAATTGTGACAGAGATATGGATGTTGCTTTAAAAAAATTTGGATTTCAAAATAAGATGGTTTGGCATAATGATATAGATTTGCCAAAAAGTGATTTAGTGGTTCTTCCTGGAGGTTTTTCATATGGTGATTATTTGAGATGTGGAAGTATGGCCTCTAAATCGAAAATAATGAAGTCTGTAATAAATTTTGCAAACTCTGGTGGAATGGTAATGGGTATTTGTAATGGTTTTCAAATATTAGTTGAAACAGGTATGCTGCCTGGTGTGCTTCTCAGAAACAAATATTTAGAATTTATTTGCAAAAATGTCTTTGTTAAAATTAAAAATAAACAAAATATTTTTTTTAAGAACATTGATAATGAAATTTTGGAATTACATATTGCCCATAATGAGGGTAATTTTTTTTGTACAAATGATCAATTAAAAGAAATTAATGATAATGAACAAATTGCTATCAATTATTGCAATGAAAATGGAAAAATTGAAGATCAATTTAATCCAAATGGTTCAATTGAAAATATTGCAGGGATTTTAAATAAAAAAAAAAATGTTTTAGGTATGATGCCTCACCCAGAAAGAATGATTGATAAATATTTATCAGGGGAAGATGGATCTCTTTTTTTTAATAATCTTATTAATAATATTAAATGATTGTAAACGAAAAAGTAGCATTAGAGCATGGTCTTAAAAAAGATGAATATAAAAAAATATGTGAACTTTTAGAGAGAACCCCAAATATTACAGAACTTGGAATATTTTCTGCGATGTGGAATGAGCATTGCTCATATAAATCATCAAGACTTCACCTAAAAAATCTTCCAACTAAAGGTAAACAAGTTATTCAAGGACCAGGGGAAAATGCTGGTGTTGTTGATATTGGAGATAACGATGCAATAGTATTTAAAATTGAAAGTCATAACCATCCTTCTTTTATTGAGCCTTATCAAGGAGCTGCAACAGGTGTTGGCGGCATCATGAGGGATATATTTACAATGGGTGCAAGACCTATTGCAAATTTAAACTCAATCCATTTTGGATCACCACAACATAAGAAAACAAAAAATTTATTAAGAGGTGTGGTGCATGGAATTGGTGGATATGGAAATTGCATGGGTATTCCAACTCTCGCTGGTCAAACTAGCTTTGATAGCTCATATAATGGAAATATTCTTGTAAACGCTATGACTTTAGGATTAGTTAAAAAAGATAAAATTTTTTACTCAAAGGCAGCAGGTTTAAATAAGCCAGTTATTTATGTTGGTTCAAAAACTGGCAGAGATGGTATCCACGGCGCAAGTATGGCGTCAGCAAGTTTTGATGAAAAAATTGAGGAAAAAAAACCAACTGTACAAGTTGGTGATCCTTTTACAGAAAAATTATTACTTGAAGCTTGTTTAGAATTAATGTCAGGAGATTCTATTATTGCTATTCAAGACATGGGTGCAGCAGGATTAACATCATCGAGCATTGAAATGGCATCTAAGGGAAATTTGGGAATTGAAATTAATTTAAATAATGTACCCACTAGAGAAACATTAATGACTCCTTATGAAATTATGCTTTCAGAAAGTCAAGAAAGAATGTTGATTGTTCTTGAAAATGGAAAAGAAGAAGAAGCAAAAAAAATTTTTGATAAATGGGATTTAGATTTTGCTATAATTGGTAAAACTACAAAGTCAAAAAAAATAGAGCTTTTTTTTGATAATAACAAGGTTGCAGATATTCCTGTAAATATATTGGTTGAAAACTCACCAATGTATGATCGTAAATGGAAAAAAGCTAAACTCCCAAAAAAAATTAAAATTAAAAAAAAAGAAATTAATAATTTAAAGATAGTAGATGTATTGAAGAAAATTTTATCTAATCCAAACGTCTGTAGTAAAGAATGGATTTGGCAACAATATGACCATACTGTAATGGGAGATACTATCCAAAAACCTGGAGGAGATTCCGGTGTTGTTAGAGTTCATGGCACCAATAAGGCTGTAGCAGCTACAGTCGATTCTTCTGCAGTTTACTGTTGGGCACATCCACTTACAGGAGGCAAACAGGTTGTTTGTGAAAGTTTTAGAAATCTCGTATCTGTTGGAGCTAAACCAATAGCAATAACTAATTGTTTAAATTTTGGCAGTCCAGAAAATGAGGAAAATATGGGTGAATTTGTTGAATGCGTCAAGGGCATAGGTGAGGCAAGTGCATATTTAAAATTTCCAGTAGTTTCTGGAAATGTTTCATTTTACAATCAAACAAAAGAAGTTGGAATTAAACCTACCCCTGCAATAGGTGGAGTTGGGTTAATAAAAGATTATCAAAAAATGATAACAATGGATTTAAAAAAAGTAGATAATATAGTATTAGTAATTGGAAAAACAGAGGGTCATATAGACCAAAGTATATTTGCTCGAAATATACTTGATGAAAAAAATGGTCCACCACCTGAAGTAAATCTTTTTAATGAAAAAAACAATGGGGAAACTTTATTAAAGTTGATAGATGCAGAATTAGTTGAAAGTGCACATGATGTTTCTCTTGGAGGAATCATTACATCAGTTAGTAAAATGTGTATTAAAGGGAATAAAGGATTAAATCTAAAAAAACCAAAATATCTTATTAGTGATATTGAATATTTTTTTTCTGAAGATCAAGGTCGCTACTTAATTGAAATAACAAAAGAAAATTACAAAAAAGTAATTGATATTCTTAACAAAAATGCTGTTCATTTTGATGAACTTGGTATTATAAATGAAGATCAACTTTATATTGATGAGAAGTCAAAAATTACAATTGACGAGCTCAAATCATCTAATACAACTTGGTTAAATAACTATATGAGTAATTAATGGCAATGAATTTAAAAGAAATCGAAAGCTTAATAAAAGAGGCTTTAAGTGATGCGATTGTTGAAATACAGGATTTAGCTGGAGATGGAAACCACTATTCAGCAACAGTAACTTCAGCTCAATTTTCTGGTAAAAGTAAAATTGAACAACATAAAATGGTATATAATTCCCTTAAAGGGAAAATGGGAAATGAATTACACGCATTAGCAATTAAAACAAAGGAACGATAATGGATGATAATACAAAAAATTTAATTCAAAATCATATTGATGCTAACGAAGTATGTTTATTTATGAAAGGAACACCAGATGCTCCACAATGTGGGTTCTCCTTGGCTGTATCAAATATATTAAAAATACTTGAAGTAAATTTTAAAGGTATAAATGTTTTGGAAGATCAAAATATGAGAGAAGGAATTAAAGTCTTTAGTGATTGGCCAACTATACCTCAATTATATGTAAAAAAAGAATTTATTGGAGGATGTGATATTATTAAAGAAATGTTTGAAAATGGAGAACTCAAAAAAACTTTAGAAAATAAAGGTATTGATTTTAAAAAAGATTAATTTTCTAATTTATCTTATAAGATTTCTTAAAATTTTAGAAAAAAATTTTCTCACTAAAGCTAATCTTGATATTTTTTCAAATTTAGCATTACTTTTTTCCTCAAATTCAAATTCGATAGAATTTTCCCAAAATAATTCTAAAATTAAACTTTGTCTAAAATACTTTGATAATTTTTTTGCAGTAGAGACAGTTATAACTGGTTCAATATACTGAATCCTTTCTGTTATTAACAACTTTTGATCAATATCATTAAACTCCATTTGCCACAGGTGATCATTTTTATTTTCAAAAACTAAATTATCCTCTAGAGAAGTTGGAAGTTCAATATACCCTTTTGAAGAAACTCGCTCTAATTCTTTTATAAAAAAATTTACATCTTCAACATGTTCAATAACATGAGAAGCAATTACGAAATCGAATTCTTTATCCTTAAACGGTAGAGTTTTATCATCAAGTTTTACAAATTTTTTATTTTTATAGAAATTAGACAAATCTTGAATATCACAAATAACACTAGCTTTTTCATGAGCAGTATACCCACAACCAATATCTAATATTTTCCAACTTGGATTTTGTTCTATTTTATTATCTATGTATTGTTTTGAGGATCTCTTGATCAAAACTATTATCTTGAATAATATTCAATAACTAAGTTAGGTTCCATCACTATTGGATAAGGAACTTCTTCAAACTTTGGAATTCTCACAAACTTTAATTTTTTATTTTTTTCATCCATTTGAATATATTCAGGTGTTTCTCTCTCTTTATTTGCTAAGGCAATATCAATTATAGCAAGTTGTTTAGATTTATCTCTAATTTCAATTGTATCCTCCTCTTTAACCGAGTAAGAGGAAATATTAACTTTTTTACCATTTACTTTAACATGACCATGATTAATTAATTGTCTTGCTGAAAATATAGTTGTAGCAAATTTTGCTCTATAAATAACTGCATCTAATCTTTTCTCCAATAAACCAATTAAATTTTCACTCGTATCACCTTTTAACATTGCAGCTTTTTTATAAATATTTCTGAACTGACGTTCATTAATATTACCATAATAAGCTTTTAACTTTTGCTTTGCTTGTAATTGAATTCCATAATCAGATGGTTTAGATGATCTTGTTTGACCATGTTGTCCTGGTCCATAAGCTCTAGTATTAAAAGGGCTTTTTGGTCTTCCCCATAAATTAACTTTTAATCTTCTATCTACTTTATGTTTAGAGTTTAATCTTTTTGTCATGTGAATATGGGGTTTATAAACTTACTCCTAAGTTTGTCAATCAACGTTTTTTTCCTAAACTAGCAAATACGCCAGATAAAATACGGGTTTCTTTATCAGATAACTCCATTTTATAAAAAATATTTCTTAAGTTCTCTAACATTTTTGGTCTCTTTTCTCTGGGTCTAAAAAAATTTATTTCATCTAAATTTTTAATACATAGACCCAACATTGATTGTATTTCTTTTTTATTTGCAGATTTAACTTTTTTTGATTTTTTGAATTGAGATCTATTTAATTTGATTAAACTGGCAACATATTGAGCAATAATGATTAAACTATGAGATAAGTTCAAGGACATATAACAAGGATTAGTGGGTATTTGTAGAGTATAGTTAGCATAACTAACCTCATTATTTGTTAGACCAGATGCTTCTGAACCAAATAAAAAACCAACTTTTTTATCAAAATTTATTTTCTTTAAATCATCTAAATTAATATGTTTTATATTTTTATTTCTGAATCTTGCTGAAGTAGCAATAACAATATCAATCTTGCTTAAAGCCTTCTCCAAATTATCATACTTTTTACTTTGATTTACAATATCTTTGGCTCCTACTGCTGTAGCTAAAATTTTATCATTTGGATAAATTGGTTTTGGATTAATCAAAACTAATTTCTTAAAATTGAAGTTTTTTATTGCTCTAGCA
>CABYPE010000019.1 GCA_902520685.1 uncultured Pelagibacteraceae bacterium
GATGAGATGAATGTATTAAAGATTAGTGGTTTAACAAATTTATCACTTATCAAAATTATATTTTTAATTTCAATATTTTTAGGATTGTTTAATGTTGTTTTTTTTTACAACATAGCATCTAATTTAAAATTTCATTATTCGAACATAAAATATCTAATCAAAATCTTTTAAAATTTAAAGCATTAGAAGAAGGAAGCTTCTTTGCAAGAGACCTTGTGTCAGAACCTGGAAATGTTCTTCATCCAGACGAATATGCAAAAAGAATTAATACTCTTAAAAAATTAGGATTAAAAATAAACGTATTTGATAAAAAGAAATTAAAAAAACTTGGAATGAATGCTTTGCTTGGTGTTGGTCAAGGAAGTATTCGTGGATCATATCTAGTAACTATCGAGTGGAATGGGGCAAAAAATAATTCTAAACCTTTAGCATTTGTTGGAAAAGGAGTTTGTTTTGATACTGGAGGTTACTCTCTAAAACCAGCAAAGTTCATGGAAGATATGACTTATGATATGGCGGGTTCAGCAACTGTAGTTGGTTTGATGAAAAATTTAGCTATTAGAAAAGCAACAATTAATGCAGTTGGTGTTGTTGGTCTTGTAGAGAATATGGTTAGTGGAAACGCACAAAGACCTGGTGATATAGTTAAATCTTACAGTGGTCAAACAATAGAAGTTTTAAATACAGATGCCGAAGGTAGATTGGTTTTAGCGGATGCTTTAACTTACACAGAAAAAAAATATAAACCTAGATTTATTATAGATCTTGCTACTTTAACTGGTGCCATCATAGTTTCATTAGGCTCTGAATATGCAGGGTTATTTTCAAATAATGATAAGTTATCAAAACAATTATTAGAGGCAGGTGATAAAGTGGAAGAAAAACTTTGGAGAATGCCTTTACACAAGAACTTTGATAAACTTATTAATTCAAAAAATGCAGATATGCAAAACATTAATTATGTTGGAGGTGCTGGTTCTACAACTGCGGCACAATTTTTACAAAGATTTATTTTAAATAAAACACCTTGGGCTCACTTAGACATAGCAGGTATGGCATTCTCTAAATATGGTGGAGCTTTAAATTCAGGTGGAGCAACTAGCTACGGAGTTAGATTGTTAAATAAACTAATAGAGGATAATTATGAATAACATTGAACAAACACTATCAATTATAAAGCCTGATGCAGTTGAAAGAAATTTGGAAAATGAAATTAAAGAAATGTTTAAAAATAAAGGGTTTTCAATTGTAAAAGAAAAAAAAATTCAAATAGAAAAATCAGAAGCAGAAAAGTTTTATAAAGTTCATGAAACTAAGCCTTTTTACGTTGATTTATGTGCGTATTTATCATCTGGACCAATTGTTGTAATGATTCTTGAAAAAGAAAATGCTGTGTTAGGTAACAGAGAATTAATGGGTGCAACTAATCCATCTGATGCTGAAGAGGGCACTATAAGAAAAAAATATGGGATTTCAATTGATAAAAATTCAGTTCATGGTTCTGATAGTGTTGATAACGCTAAAATTGAAATAGATTTCTTTTTTAAAGACTAATTAAAACCTTTTTTAAAGCTTTTGGGTATAAAATATGTTCTTGCTTAAGAATCCTTTTTGCAAGTTTACTGCTAGTATCTGTTTTTAAAATTCTAATTTTTTTCTGCAAAATAATTTTTCCAGAGTCTAATCTTGAATTTACATAATGCACAGTGCATCCAGAATATTTTTCTTTATTATCAATTGCTCTTTGGTGTGTATTCAATCCTTTATATTTAGGCAATAAAGATGGATGAATATTTATTATTTTACCATTAAATTTCTTAATTAAATTTTTTGATAAAATTTTCATAAATCCAGCAAGACATATCAAATCTATATTATTTTTTTTTAATTCCACTAAAATAATCTCTTCTGCATTTTTTTTGTTCAGGTAATTGATAATCTTTTTTTTTACTTTAAATTTTTTAGCATATTTAAGCCCTTTAGCAGTTGCTTTATTTGATATAACTAATTTTATTTCATATTTTGATTTTTTTTTTAAAGAATCTAGAACTAAATTTTTAAAATTGCTTCCATTGCCAGAAATAAATACTGCAATATTAATTTTTTTAGCTCCAATTAATCTTAGCATTCATTTTAACTTTATTTTTACCACGAATAATCTTTCCAATAACATAAGGCTTGTATTTCTTTGAAAAAAATTTAGTAATTTTTTTTAAATTTCTTGAGTTTATAATTAAACAAAAACCAACACCACAATTAAAAGTTTTCAACATTTCTTTATCAGATATATTTTTTTGCCTTAACCATTTGAATATTTTCAAAGTTTTTATTTTATTTAAATAAATATCTGCACATAATCCATCAGGTATTACTCTTTTAATGTTATCAGACAATCCCCCACCTGTTATATTTGCACAACCATTTAATAACTTTTTATTAATTAAATTAAGAACTTCATTTACATATATCTTAGTAGGCCTAATTAATTCATTTTTAAGAAAAATATTTTTTTTTATATCTATTTTTTTTTTATCTAAAACGTGTCTAACCAAAGAATATCCATTTGAATGAATCCCAGATGATGGAATTGCTAATATCAAATCACCATTTTTTATTTTTTTTTTTGTTAACATTTTATTCTTATCAACAATTCCAACAGCAAATCCTGCGATATCAAATTTACCCTTTTCATATGTTCCGGGCATTTCTGCAGTTTCTCCACCAACAAGCTCACAGTCGGCAATTTCACAACCGTTTTTAATTCCTTTAATGATTGATTTAAGTTTATTAAGCACAATTTTATTTGTTGAAATATAGTCTAGAAAAATAATAGGTTTGGCGCCCTGAACAATTAAGTCGTTAACACTCATTGCCACAAGGTCAATACCTAAGGTGTCATACTTATCTAACAAATTAGCTATTTCAACTTTAGTTCCTACACCATCAGTACAAGCGACAATTTTAGGATTTTTAAATTTATTGGGTATATTAGAAATTGATCCAAACCCACCTATATTGTTAAACTTTTTATTGCCTTTATTTTTTGATGAAATATTAGATATGAAATTAACAAATTTATCGGCTGCATCAATGTTGACGCCACTTTTTTTATAAGTAAAGGTTTTACTATTCATTAAAATATTATTTTAAACATGAATTATCAAAAATACTTATATATTTTTTTTTTGACTCTAGCCTTATGTTTATCTTTTTTTTCCACAAGTAAAGCAAAAGAATTTTTTATTGATGAAATAAATATTCAGGAAAAACTTGAAAATGATTTTAATAAAGAAAAACTGATTAATAAAGGTTTTATTATAGCTTTTGAAGAATTGATGGGAAAATTAGTACAATCAAGAAATTTGATTAAAATAAAAGATATTAAACTAAATGAAATTAAAAGTATGATTGGGACTTTCACAATTAAGGAAGAAAAATTTATTAAAAACTCCTACAATTTAAATTTAGGAGTTTCATTTGATAAAAATAAAGTTTTAGATTATCTTGAAAGAAAAAATATTTTTCCAACAGAAATTAAAGAAGAAAATTTTTTATTTATCCCAATTCTTTTGGACCAGAAAAATGATGATATTTTAGTTTATTCAAAAAACCCATTTTACATAAGGTGGAAATCTCAAAGTGATAGGAGCAATTTAATAAAATATATTTTACCCACAGAGGATCTTGAGGATTTAAATATTATTAGAGAAAATTATCTAGATATAGAAAATTTTGATTTTGAAAAAATTATAGAGAAGTATTTTTTAGAAAATTCAATAGTTGCAATATTTTTTAAAAATGGAAAAGAAATAAAAGTTTTATCAAAAATTAATATTAAAGATGAAAAAGTTATTAAGAGTTCTGTTTTTAATGATGTCAACTTAGAATATGAAAATGAACTTGATGGATTAATTGTTGAGTTGAAAACGGTTTATGAGGATTTTTGGAAAGAAAAAAATTTGATAAACACATCTATTAAAATGCCTATATCAATTCAAATAGATAGTAAAAATTATGAATTGTTATCTAAATTTGAAGATGCATTAAATGAAATAGACCTAGTAAGCAGTTTTTCAATAAGAAGCTTGAGTAAAGATTTTATATTTTATGAATTAATATTTAATGGAACTCCAAAAAATTTTATAAATATTATTGAAAAACAAAATTTTAACCTTGATACTCAAAATAAAATTTGGATTTTAGAATGACTAATTTAAATCAATTAATTATTAAGTTTGATCATGAAAGAAATTTCAAAGATGATGATTTCTATGTTTCTAAAAGTAATAAGAGTACTTTTGACATGATAAATGACTGGCCAAGGTGGGAGAAAAATTTCCTTAATATTACTGGTGATAAATATTCAGGAAAAACTCATCTAATAAATATTTTTATAAAAAAGTTTAAAGGCATAAAGTTAAATGCAAATTCTTTAACTGATGAAGATTTATCTAAGATCAAAGTTTGTGAAAATATAATATTGGAGGATTTAAGTGAAAAAGTTAATGAGAAATTAATTTATAGCCTATTTAACTTTATAGATATTGATAATAAATTTATAATTGTTACGTCTCATAAACCAATCACAGATATTAATTTTTCTCTAATCGATCTTAAATCTAGAACGAAAAACTTTATAATACAAAAAATTGAAAAACCTGACGATGATTTAATGTTTGCCTTAATTTTAAAAAGTTTATCGGATCGTCAAATATCAATTGATAAAAAACTAATAAATTTTATAATTAAACGAATTGATAGATCGTATAGCAATATATTTAATTTCATATATAAAGTTGACGAGCTAAGTTTAAAAAAGAAGAAGCCGATCGATTTTAAGTTAATTAAAGAAGTTTTAGGAGAATAATTGAACAACAAATATCGTACACATAATTGTAACGAATTACGCAAAGAACACGTGAATACTGATGTATTGCTCTCAGGATGGATTAATAAAAAGAGAGACCATGGAAATTTATTATTTATAGATTTAAGAGATAATTATGGAATTACTCAATGTATAATTGATAAAGAAAATTTAAATTTTATTCAATTAGAAAAAACACAACTGGAAACAGTAGTTAGCATAGAAGGAAAGGTAATTAATAGATCAAAAGAAACTATCAATAGCGAAATTTCTACTGGTGAAATTGAAGTAAGTATAAAAAACTTTAAGATACTTGGAACATGTAAAGAGTTACCGTTGCCAGTTTTTAGTGATCAAGAATATGCAGAGGATATAAGATTAAAATATAGATTTCTTGATTTAAGAAGAAAAAAAATTCATGAAAATATAATTTTAAGATCAAAAGTAATTTCATTTATAAGAAATGAGATGAATAAGAATGGTTTTTTAGAATTTCAAACTCCAATTTTAACTTCATCAAGTCCGGAAGGCGCAAGAGACTTTTTAGTTCCAAGTAGATTAAACCCTGGAAAATTTTATGCACTACCACAAGCTCCTCAACAATTTAAACAATTAATCATGGTTTCTGGATTTGATAAATATTTTCAAATAGCTCCTTGTTTTAGAGATGAAGATGCAAGAGCTGACAGAAGTCCAGGTGAATTTTATCAATTAGACTTAGAAATGTCATTTGTTGAACAAGAAGATGTTTTTAAAGTTGTAGAAAAACTTATGGTTAATACTTTTAAGGAATTTTCTGATAAAAAATTACTCTTCGATAAATTTCCAAGAATTTCTTATAAGGAGGCAATGTTAAAATATGGAACTGATAAACCTGATTTAAGAAATCCATTAGTGATAAACGATATAACTGAAATTTTTTTAAGAGAGGATGTAAAATTTGATATCTTTAAAAAACTTGTAAAGTCAGGCTCAATTGTAAGATGTATTGTAACAAAAAACACTAAAGATAAACCTAGAAGCTTTTTTGTCAATATTGATAAGTGGGCTAAAGAGCAGGGTGCATCAGGACTTGCATACTTTACTATCGAAAAAGATGAAATTATCTCTGCAAAAGGTCCAGTTGGAAAATTTTTTTCATCAGAGTCTTTAGGGGAAATTATGAAATTAACTGGAGCAGAGAAAGGTGATAGTTTATTTTTAGCTTGTTCTAAACAAAAAGAAATTGAAAAAATTACTTCTCAAGCTAGGAATAAAATTGCAGAAGATTTAAATTTGTTTGATAATAATGTTTTTGCATTTTGTTGGATTGTTGATTACCCAATGTTTGAAAAAGATGAAACTACAAATAAGATTGAATTTAGTCACAATCCTTTTTCAATGCCACAAGGTGAAATTGATCAATTAAATTTTGACGAACCGCTAAATATATTAGCATATCAATATGATATTGTTTGTAATGGTGTAGAGCTATCATCTGGCGCAATAAGAAATCATATTCCCGAATTAATGTATAAACTTTTTTCTATTGCAGGATATGAAAAAAAAGTTGTTGATAATAAATTTAGTGGCATGATTAATGCCCTTAGTTTTGGCGCCCCCCCACATGGCGGCATTGCTCCTGGAATTGATAGAATAGTTATGTTGCTCGCTGATGAAAAAAATATTAGAGAAGTTACAATGTTCCCAATGAATCAAAATGCGCAGGACCTTATGATGAATGCCCCTTCAGATGTAAGCGATAAACAACTGAAAGAACTTAACATTAGCTTAAAATCAAAAAAATAGTTATTTTTTTCCTTTCAAACTTATTTTGACATCAGACAAATCTACAAGATTTTTTTTATAATTGTTTCTAACAAATCCCTTACTAGTTATATCTTTAACTATTTTTAGTAATTGATTTTGATCTTCAGAATTTTGGTCATCTGGGTTAGCTAATTCAGATCCACCTATTGAGGGTGTATGAGCCAAATCTTCTCTATTTTGGTATGAAATAGCTAATTCCCTAAAAATATAATCTAGTATTGAAGTTGCACTTAATATTCTATCATTACCATAAACTTTTCCAGAAGGTTCAAATTTTGTGTCAACAAAAGCACTTATGTATTCATCTAATGGAACTCCGTATTGCAAACCTAGAGAAACAGCAATAGCAAAATTATTCATTAAAGCTTTAACTAATTCACCCTCTTTACTGGTATCAATGAAAATTTCTCCAATTTTACCATCTTCATACTCTCCAGTATGAAGATATACTTTATGATCTCCAATAGTGGCTTTTTGTATATAGCCTTTTCGTCTATCAGGCATACTAAATCTTTTTCCTGATTTTTCAGACTTTGTCAAAACTTTAGAAACTGTATCTTCTAAATTCTCTTTTTTAACACTTGTATCTTTTGGTACTAAATCAATTTTATTATCAATAACTTTATTGTTTTTAGGATCTAAATTTTTAGTTTTTCTATTATCAAGTTTAACATCTAAAACTTCAAATTTACCATCATCTCTTTTTTCAAGATTTTTAAGCTCTGTTTCATTTATTTCATCAAGATAATGATTAACCTTGAACGTACATGTATAGTAAGTTTCAATTAAATATTTTGCCATTTTGCTCCAAATTTTTAAAATTTATTTTGAATTATGAATCAATTAATTTATATACAAAACTTAATTTTAGTCTAATTTATTTTATACAATTATAAATTGAAAAAAAAAAAATTTGAATGTTGACATTTCTAAAAAAAATTTTCACTTGGTGGACTAAAGATACCTTTGGAACTAGATTAAAAACAATTTTATTTGGTAAATTTGCTGGATCAGACTCTTATGGAAATAAGTATTATGAGAGCAAGAATGGAAAGCGCTGGGTTATTTATTCAGATGAAGTTGACGCATCAAAAATACCTGTTGAATGGTACTCTTGGATACATTTTACTCAAAACAGAATTGAAAAAAAACATGATTTAGAAAAATATGATTGGCAAAAACCCCATCAATCAAATCTTACTGGCACTGAGAAAGCTTATTATCCTAATAAAAATAAAGACAATGCTATTAATAAGAAATATAAAAGTTGGAAATCTGAATAAGGTAATAATTAACTTTATTATCTATATTTTTTTAACTCAAATTTCTTATTCTGAAACAACTGAAAATTTTATAGGAACTAATACAGATATTAAAATTTTAGATAAAATCAGTTCAAAAAATGAATTAATCAAAATGAACGTAAATGAAGAAAGTGTTTATAAAGATTTAGTAATAAAAGTTATGAAATGTACGAATTCAGAATTAGATGATAATCCTGAAATTAAAGCTTATATTCAAGTTAAAGATTTGACAAAAAATGATAATGATAAGGTTTATGTTTTTAATGGATGGATGTTTTCATCGAGTCCTTCAATAGCACCATTTGATCATCCAGTTTATGATATTTGGTTAGTTAACTGTTATTAAATTATTTTTTCTTTATCTAACCAACTTACATTAAAATCAGAGTCTATGAATTTTTTGTGATTTAATAGTTTTTTATGTAAAGGAATAGTGGTTGTAATTCCTTCTATTACAAATTCATCAAGAGATCTATTCATTCTTTGAATAGCTTCTTCGCGGTTTCTACCATGACATATCAGTTTACAAACCATACTATCATAAAAAGGAGTTACCTTATAACCTTGAAATATCGCTCCATCCACTCTTGTTCTAAAACCTGAAGGTTGATGGCACATTTCTATAGTTCCTGGAGAGGGTTGAAAGTTTTTACTTGGATCCTCAGCATTTATTCGACATTCAATTGCATGACCTCTAGGATTGATGTCAGATTGTTTCAAAGCCGTTTCACCTGTGTAAGCTATCCAGATTTGTTCTTTAATTATATCTATACCAGTAACCATTTCAGATACAGGATGTTCTACTTGAATTCTTGTATTCATCTCTAAAAAATAAAATTTTCCATCTTCATAAATAAACTCTACTGTCCCAGCTCCTTCATAACCAATTTTACTTACCATTTGAACAGTCCTACCAAAAAGGTCGTTTCTAATTTCGTCATTTAAAATAGGACTAGGTGTTTCTTCAATTAGTTTTTGGTGCCTTCTTTGAACTGAGCAATCTCTCTCATGTAAATGCACAGTTCTATTCTTTCCAGCTAAAATTTGGACTTCAATATGTCTTGGATTTTGAAAAAATTTTTCTAAATATATTTCATCATTTCCAAAATATTTTTGTGCTTCAGATTTTGCAGTTGAAAACATAGTTTCAAATTCTTCCTCTTTATTAACAATTTTCATACCTTTTCCACCACCACCCGCAGACGCTTTAATTAAAACTGGAAAACCAATTTTTTTGCATAACTCTTTTGCCTCTTTAACATCTTTAACTCCACTTTCAGAACCTTCGATTACTGGTAATCCATTTTCTTTAGCAATTTTTTTTGCTTGGATTTTGTCTCCCATCATTTCAATTAATTTAGATGATGCCCCAATAAATTTAATATTATTTTCTTCTAGCACACGAGCAAAATTTGCATTTTCAGATAAAAAGCCATAACCAGGATGAACTGCTTCAGCATTTGTTATTTCTATCGCTGACATAAGAGCAGGAATATTCAAATAACTATTTGCTGGTTGATGAGATCCTATACAAACACTTTCATCTGCCATTCTTACATGCATACTATCTCTATCCACATCTGAGTGAACAGCAACGGTTTCAATTCCCCATTCTTTACATGCTCTAATAACTCTAACTGCAATTTCCCCGCGGTTCGCAATTAGAATTTTTTTGAACATTGTTTTACTCTAATATTATGATTGTTTGTCCAAACTCAACTGGCTGGCCATCTTCAACACAAATCTCTTTTACCACTCCATCAGAAGTAGAGGGAACATGATTCATAGTTTTCATCGCTTCAACTATCATTACTGTGTCACCTTTTTTTATTTTTTTACCAATTTCTATAAATTTCTTAGCGCCAGGTTCAGGTGCATGATATGCAGTACCTATTATAGGTGATGTTACTTCAATTCCTGATTTAGAATTAATTTTCTTAGAAGTATTTTCTGCTAGGTTTGAAGAATTTTGTAGAACGGATGTAGGTTGATTATTTATAGATACATTATTTTTAGAGACTTTGATCTTTGTATCTTTCTCAGTAAATTCAATTTCTGTAAGTTTAAACTCATCTAAGTATTCACTTAATTCTTTTATTAATTTTTTATCAATTTTCATTCTTGAGTATCTTCTCTAAAGAAATTATGGCTAAAATATAACCTTCAGAGCCTAAACCGAATATTCCTCCAGTAACAATATTGCTAATTAGTGATTTATGTCTGAATTCTTCTCTTTTATATATATTTGATATGTGTAATTCAATAATTGGTTTTTTAAAAATATCAAGAGCATCTCTGATTGCAACTGACGTATGAGTGTATCCTGCCGCATTTATAATCATTCCATCAAAATTTTTTCTAGCTTCTTGAATCTTGCCAACTATGTCTCCTTCAATATTAGATTGGAAAAACTCTATATCAATTTTTAATTCATTAGCTTTTTCAATACATTTCTTTTTTAAATTATCAAATGTAACAGATCCATATTGTGATTGTTCTCTTTCTCCTAATAGATTAAGATTAGGACCATTAATAATAATAATTTTGTTATTCATTCAGCACTTATATACGATGAAAAAAATAAAAAAAATAAAAATCAGAGTAAATGGAAAAATTAAAACCATTATAGATAAATTAACATTAGCTGAATTAATAAAAGATCTAAAAATACCTTTGAATAAAGTAGCAATCGAATTAAATAAAGAAATAGTAAATAAAAAAAAAATTAATAAAATAAGATTTAGAAATAATGATATTATTGAAATTGTTCATTTTATAGGGGGAGGTTAATCATTGAGAGATAAATTGATAGTTGCTAATAAAAAATTTAAGTCAAGACTTATAGTTGGAACTGGTAAATACAAAAATATGTCTGAATGCGCCAAGGCAATAAAACTTTCTGGTGCTAATATAGTAACAGTAGCTGTAAGAAGAGTAAATATTTCTGATAAAAACAAACCTTTATTAATGGATTATATAGATCCAAAAAAAATTACCTATTTACCAAATACCGCTGGTTGCTTTACTTCTGAAGATGCTCTTAGAACTTTGCGGTTAGCTAGGGAAATTGGAGGGTGGAAACTTGTTAAACTTGAAGTATTAGGTGACAAAAAAAATCTTTTTCCAGATATGATTGAAACTTTAAAATCTACTGAAGTTTTATCTAAAGAGGGATTTAAAGTAATGGTTTATTGCAATGATGATCCGTTGATGGCTAAGCGGTTAGAAAATGTTGGAGCATCTGCGATTATGCCTTTGGCTGCACCAATTGGTTCAGGATTAGGAATTTTAAACAAAGTAAATATTCAAATAATAAGAAAACAAACAAAATTACCTTTGATAATTGATGCTGGAATTGGTCAAGCTTCTGATGCAACTATTGCAATGGAATTAGGATGTGATGGTGTATTAATTAACACAGCAATAGCTAAGGCAAAAAAACCATTTGAAATGGCTCAAGCATTTAAAAATGCAGTCATTGCTGGAAGACAATCTTACCTCTCTGGAAGAATTCAAAAAACTATAATAGGAAGCCCTTCTTCTCCAATTATAGGAACTATTTAGTTTTTTTTTTATAAAACTTTTTTTTATAATTTTTTTTCTTACTAAATTTTTTCTTTTCTTTTATATCATAAATCTTTAGTTCAATTTTTTGTTGGTCTAAATTCTTTAATTTTTCATGATGCTTAACAAGTTCTATTGTTTTTTTTGATTTATTTTTAAGATCTATTATATATTCAGGTATAATTAAGGAATTGTCCGTAATTATATCAATCGTCATTTTATTCTTTTTTTCAAAATAAGTTAAATCGTCAACAAAATTTTCTTTTAAAAAATCGGAAATTTTTTCACAAACTTTTAAATCTACAAATTTTGCTTTATTCAAAACTGATTTTAATTCTACTATTTTCAAAAGTTTTTGTGCAAAAGACTCGTCTGTTAATTCAACTTTCCATTTAACAGCGCTTTCTCGTAGTCTTTGTCGTGACATCTCTAATAAACCAAAATTACTAATTCTCCCAATTTGTATTCTCGCTCTATCTAATCTGCATTTTTCTTTTAATTTTCGCTCAACCATTTTTCTGTTTCCATAGCTCAGCATATCAATAAAATCGATAATAATTAGACCTGAAAGATCTCTGATCTTTATTTGTCTCGCAATTTCCTCTGCAGCTTCCAGATTAGTATCAAGTGCAGTATTTTCTACATTTTTTTGTTTGATAGAACTACCTGAATTTATATCAATAGATACAAGGGCCTCAGTCGGATTAATTACCAAATATCCACCAGAGTTTAATTTAATTTCTGAATCGAAAATTTGATTTAATTTTTGCTCAATATTTTCTTCGATAAATAATGGTATTTTACCTCTATATTTTTTTATTTTTTTTACATGTGAAGGCATTATCATTTTCATAAAGTTTTGAGCTTTTTTATAACCTTCATTACCTTCAACAATTATATTTTTTGTATTTTCATCATACATATCTCTTAAAGTTCTTTTTATAATTTCACTTTCTTGATGGATTAATGCAGGTGCAATAGAGTTAATTGCATTATCTTTAATTTGATTCCATGTATTTTTTAATGTCTCAAGATCTAGATTGATTTCATTTTTAGTCTTATTACTTCCTGCAGTTCTTACAATCAGACCCATTTCTTTTGGAATTTCAATTTCATTAAGAATAGACCTAATTTTTTTTCTGTCAGCAGGATTAAAAATCTTTCTTGAAATTCCACCACCTTTTGGAGTGTTAGGCATTAAAACGATATATTTACCTGCAATTGATATAAAAGTGCTTAAAGCTGCACCTTTTTGACCTCTTTCATCTTTAATAACTTGAACAAGAATTACCTGGTTAGGTTTGATTACTTCTTGAATTTTGTATCTTTTAAACCTATTTGGTTTTAAGTTTTGTTTTCTATTTTCATTTTCAGATAATTCCACCTTATCATTAACTATATCGGGATTATCTTCTTCTTTATCTTCTATTTCTTTTTCAGCTTCTAATGGGTCATCAACTTCAAGTTTTCCTTCAGCTAAATTTTTTTCCTCTTTAGCTTCAACTTCCCTTGACAGCTCTTCTCTTGCTTGCTCTTCCTGTTGTTTTATTATTTCTAGATCACTTTTTGGTATCTGATAGTAGTCAGATTGAATATCATTAAATGATAAAAAACCATGTCTATCTCTCCCAAAATCAACAAAAGCTGCTTGTAGTGAAGGTTCAATTCTACTTACTTTGCCTAAGTAAACATTGTTTTTAATGAGTGTATTCTTTAAACCTTCGTACTCGTAGTCTTCAATATTATTTTCTGATTTAAGAACAACTCTAGTTTCATTTGGATGCGAAGCATCGATATATAAATTTTTTTCCATGATGATTGATTAAATTGATACATTAGTTTTAATTTTGTATTTAAAATTTTGTTTATTATTTATGCCTTATCTTTAACAAATTCCTTTATATAATGGAATTAAAATGACAAAAATAATCAAAAATATATTAATTTTTGCAATAAGTTTATTTCTACTTTCACTAGTAACTGTTTTGATAGTTTTATGGACATTTTCAAATAGTATCCCAGATTACAGGTTTTTAAAAAACTATAAACCGCCAGTTTCAAGCAAAATGTATTCGGGAGAAGGTGATTTAGTGGCAGATTTTTCGAAAGAAAAGCGAATTTTTGTACCTTATGAAGCAATTCCTAAAAATGTGATAAACTCCTTTTTATCTGCAGAAGATAAGAACTTCTTTTCACACCCAGGAGTTGACGCCAAAGGGCTAATGAGGGCAGTTATCAAAAATATTGATAATATCTTAAATTCAAAAAGATTAGAAGGAGCATCCACAATTACCCAACAGGTGGCTAAAAATTTTTTATTAACAAACGAGGTAAGTATTAATAGAAAAATCAAAGAGGCAATTTTAGCTTTTAGAATTGAGCGAGCTTTATCAAAGGAAAGAATTTTAGAGCTATATCTTAATCAAATTTATCTTGGAAGTGGTGCATACGGGGTAGCTGCTGCTAGCCTAGAATATTTTGATAAATCAATTAAAGAATTAGATTACAATGAGGCAGCATTGTTGGCTGCACTACCTAAGGCACCGAGCAAATACAATCCTTATAGAGATAAAGAACTTGCAAAATTTAGAAGAAATTTAGTTTTGAAGAACTTATATGAAAATGGATTTATTAATAAAAAAGAATATTTAGAATTTAAAGATAATTCCATTGAGCTAAAAAAAATTAAAAAAGTTTTTTTAGAAGACTCCCAATATTATGTTGAAGATGTAAGAAAAAACATAATTGATCAATTAACTTATGAAAAAGTATATAAACAAGGTTACAATATAAATACCCCCATAAATCTTGAGTTACAAAAAATAGCAACTCAATCTCTTCGTAATGGATTGATT
>CABYPE010000020.1 GCA_902520685.1 uncultured Pelagibacteraceae bacterium
GATTGGTTACCCCAGTTTTGTTTTGATCTGAAAAAAAATACTTGAATACATGTTTTTCCTGACTCTTTATATCCCGCAATAACATCTGCTTCGACTAGGTTTGCCTCATTAATTTTAAGAGATGATTGAATTATATTAAGTGATTTAATTTTGTCTCTTAGTATAGCTGCTTTTTCAAAATCAAGATCATTACTTGCCTTTTCCATTTGCACAGAAAAACTTTTTTGAATTTTTCTATATTTTCCACTAGAGAGAAATTCATCAGCTGCCTCAACCAACTTTGCATAATCTTCCTTGTTTATCTTACCTCCACACGGACCTGCACATCTTTTAAGATAATAATTAAAACAAGTTTTATCCGCAGCTGCCACTTGTTGATCAGTACAGGAACGTATTAAAAAAACTTTTTGAAGAGTTTTGATAGCACTGTTTACAGCCATCGCGCTCGCAAAAGGCCCATAATAATTGCCAAATTTACTCTTTTTACCACGATGTTTTTCAATACGTGGAAATTCATGTTCTGACAAAAAAATGTAGGGAAAAGATTTATCATCTTTAAGTAAAATATTAAATTTTGGTTTATATTTTTTTATTAAATTTGCTTCTAGTAATAGAGCTTCACTTTCATTTGTAGTGGTAGTAACCTCAAGCTTAAAAGTTTGAGAAAGCATTCTTTCAGTTCTAATGATATGATTTTTTTCTGAAACATAACTTTTAAGTCTGTTAGGTAAGTTTTTAGCCTTACCCACATAAAGAATATCACCTTTATAATTCAACATTCTATAAACTCCAGGAAGTTTGGGAATTAATGGTAGTTCTTTTTTAATTACTTCTTTTCCAAGCTCAGAACTTTTCATGACTTCTTTTTTTGGTAATTTGAATACCAACAGATGAGCACTCTTTTAAAATTTCTAATTTTTCAATTTTTAGCATTATTTTACCTATTCTTTTGTCCTTAAATAGCTCGTCAAATACTGCTTCAGCAAGAGTCTCCAGGAAATTGTAGTGTTTCTTTTTTACCAGCTTAGAGATTAGTTTTACAACCGTACTGTAATTTACAATAGATTTGATGTCTTTGTCATTTGTTGGTTTTTTATCCTCATAATCAATCTCAAGACTAAATTTTACTTTTTGAGGTTTTTCTTTTTCGAAATCATAATAACCAAGCTTTAATTCCAAAATTAATTCATTAATAAGAATTTTTTTTTCGTAGTTAAATAAGCTTTTATTTTTATCTATTTTGACAATTTTAAAGTTATTTTTTTTCATTCTTTTCCCCTCATTATATCAGGTGTTTGCCAATTCAAATTTTGCCCACTATCAATTGCTAAAACTTGCCCAGTAATAGAACTGTTTTTGATAAAGAAGTCAACAGCATTACAAACCTCCATAACATTCACTTGTTGCCTCAAAGGAGTTGCTAAATATTGTTTTTTGAAATGATTATCAGTTTGTCTTTTATTTTTTATGGTTGGTCCTGGAGCTATTCCATTCACCCTAATGTTTGGCGCTAAACTCATTGCACTAGTTTTGGTTAAAGTATAAAGACCAGTTTTACTTAAAGTATATGAAAAGAAAAAAGGAGTTAATTTAAAAACTCTTTGGTCAATTATATTGATAATATTGTTGTTTTTACCTTTTATATTTTTTGCGAATTCTTTAGTTAAATAAGCTGGAGCTTTTAAATTAACATCTAGGTGCTTATCCCAACTTTTAGAAGTAAAATTTCTTAAATTATCATTTTCAAATAATGATGCATTGTTAATCAGGCAATCAAAATACTTTAGCTTTTTTTTTGAAAACTTTATAATTTTGTTTAAATCTTTTTCTTTTGAGAGGTCACCTTTAATAAGGTAAACTTTTGTATAATTTTTGATTAATTCTTTTTTAAGTTTTTCAGCATTAGTTTTGGAGTTATTATAATGAATTACAATTTCAACACCTGGCCCAGAAAGTGATTTGGCTATAGCTGCTCCCATTCTTGTAGCAGCCCCAGTAATAATTATCTTATTTGCTTCCATTTTTTTTTACCTTTTTGGGCTCTTGTCCCTGGCAAACCCATAGTTGATCTACCCTTAGGATAAATTTTATTATTTACACTATATTGTTTAACTTTGGGGTTTAAAACGATTTCTAACTCTGATGCTTCAAGTTTTCTAATTTCATCTCTTATTTTAGCTGCTTCTTCAAATTCAAGATTGGTTGCAGCAACTTTCATTTTTTTATTTAGAGCTTTTAAATGTTTTTTAAGATTCCCACCAATATTTTCATCAGTACCAACTTTGACATAATCCTTTTCGTAAACACTCTCTAAAACATCTCCTATTTCTTTTTTTATACTTGATGCACTAATTTTATGTTTTTTATTGTACGCTACTTGAATTGATCTTCTTCTATCTGTTTCTTTAATTGCATTTTTGATACTTTTGGTTTCTTTGTCAGCGTAAAGAATTACTTTTCCATCTAAATTTCTTGCTGCCCTCCCAATAGTTTGAATTAATGAAGTTTCAGATCTTAAAAATCCTTCTTTATCAGCGTCTAAAATTCCAACTAAAGCACATTCAGGTATATCCAAACCTTCTCTTAAAAGATTAATACCCACCAAGACATCAAACACTCCTAATCTTAAATCTCTCATAATTTCTATTCTTTCAAGAGTATCTATATCAGAATGCATATACCTAACTTTGATACCATTTTCATGAAGGTACTCTGTCAAATCTTCAGCCATTTTTTTTGTTAATGTGGTCACAAGCACTCTGTAATTATTTTCTACAACCTTTTTGCACTCATGCATTAAATCATCAACTTGATTTTTAGCAGGTCTAATTTCAACAGGTGGATCTATTAAACCAGTGGGTCTGATAACCTGTTCAACAAATTTATTTTTAACTTGTTTTAATTCCCATGGCCCAGGTGTTGCTGACACAAAAACTGTTTGAGTTCTCATTGCATCCCATTCTTCAAATTTAAGTGGACGATTATCCATACAAGAAGGTAATCTAAAACCATATTCTGCAAGATTACTTTTTCTTGATCTGTCACCTTTATACATCCCATTTAATTGAGGAACTGTTACATGACACTCATCAACAAAAATTAAAGTATTATCTGGAAAATATTCAAATAGAGTAGGGGGTGGTTCACCAGGTTTTCTTCCTGATAAAAATCTTGAATAATTCTCAATTCCAGCACATGAGCCAGTTGCTTCAATCATTTCTAAATCAAATTTAGTTCTTTCTTCCAATCTTTGGGCTTCAAGTAATTTATTTTGTTCTTTAAAATTCTTTAAGGTTGCCTCTAATTCTCTTTTGATTTTAATTATTGCTTGCTCAATAGTTGGCTTAGGAGTTATGTAATGGCTATTTGCGTAAACTTTAATTACACTTAATTCATTTACCAAATCACCTGTAAGTGGATCAAATTCTTCAATTTTTTCCAATTTATCACCAAATAAACTTAATCTCCAGGCACGGTCTTCTAGATGAGATGGAAATATTTCTAAATATTCCCCTCGTGCTCTAAATGTACCTCTGTAAAAATTTTGATCATTTCGCTTATATTGAAGAGCAACTAATGATTTAATTAGTTGTTCTCTATTATAATCATAACCTGTTTTTAAACTTAAGGTCATTTTACTGTAGGCTTCAACAGAACCTAGTCCGTAGATGCAAGAAACACTAGAAACAATTATTACATCATCCCTTTCCAATAAAGATCTTGTTGCCGAGTGACGCATTCGATCAATTTGTTCATTAATTGATGCTTCTTTTTCAATATAAGTATCTGAACGTGGAACGTATGCCTCTGGGGTGTAATAATCGTAATAAGACACAAAATATTCAACAGCATTATCTGGAAAAAAAGATTTCATTTCTCCATAAAGTTGAGCTGCAAGAGTTTTGTTTGGAGCCAGTATTAAGGCAGGCCTGTTAGTCTTTTCTATGACTTTTGCCATTGTAAAAGTTTTACCAGATCCAGTCACTCCTAGTAGAACTTGACTAAGTTGATCTTTGTTGGCACCATTAACCAATTGCTTTATAGCTTCAGGCTGATCACCTGCGGGTTTAAAGTCAGTTTTCATTTGAAACTTTTTACCACCCTCTAGTTTAGGGCTTATCTCAGGATTTTTATTCTGAATTTCAGTAATTAGATCTTGATAAGTATTCTGCATTATTTATAAAACTAATTGATATAATTTTTATTTCAATGAGCATAATATCAAATAGTTTAAAAAGAATTAAACCTTCACCAACCATTGCAGTAACTCAAAAAGCAAGAGAATTAAGAGCTGCTGGTAAAGATGTTATTGGATTAGGGGCTGGAGAACCTGATTTTGATACTCCAGATAATATTAAAAATGCTGCAATTAAAGCAATTAAAAGTGGTGATACTAAGTATACAGCAGTTGATGGAACACCTACCTTAAAAAAAGCAATAGTAGATAAATTTAAACGAGAAAATAAATTAAATTATTCAACTAACCAGATAACAGTTGGAACTGGTGGAAAGCAGGTTCTTTATAATGCTTTTATGGCAACTTTAAATAAAGGTGATGAAGTAATTATTCCAGCACCTTATTGGGTATCATATCCAGATATGGTTTTATTAGCAGGTGGAAAACCAAAAATAATTAAATGCACAGAGGAAGAAGGATTTAAGCTAACTCCAAAAAAACTAAAAAAAGCCATTTCAAAAAAAACAAAATGGTTAATTCTTAATTCACCCTCGAATCCAACAGGCGCAGGTTATTCAAAAAAAGAAATACAAGATTTAGCAAAAGTTTTAGTGAGAAACAAAAAGGTTTATGTTTTAAGTGATGATATCTACGAACATATTAGATATGATAATTTTAATTTCTTTACTATTGCTCAAATTTCAAAATTAAAAGACAGAACTCTTACCATGAACGGTGTAAGTAAATCTTATGCAATGACTGGATGGAGAATAGGGTATGCCGCAGGCCCCAAAGATATAATTAAAGCTATTGGTAAAATTCAATCACAATCTACATCTAACCCGTCTTCAATAAGTCAAGCAGCAGCTGTTGAAGCTTTAAATGGAAACCAAGGCTTCATTCAAAAGAGATCAAAAGCTTTTAAAGAAAGAAGGGATTTTGTTGTTAAAAGTTTAAATAATATTAAAGGAATTAAATGTTTAACGCCTAATGGTGCTTTTTATGTGTTTCCTAGTTGTAAAGGTCTTTTAAATAAAAAAACGAAATTTAAAACTGATACTGATTTTGTCAAAAAGTTACTTGAAAAAGAAAATGTAGCTGTTGTTCAAGGATCCGCATTTGGCTTAGATGGATTTTTTAGAATTTCCTATGCGACTTCAATGAAGAATCTAAAAAAAGCAATGGAGAGAATAAAATCTTTTTGTGAAGGTTTGTCTTAAGAGGTGAAAACAGCCTTATTATTCGGTGCATCAGGGTTAGTTGGTAAGCATCTTTTAAATCAATTAATTAAGGATAATAATTATTCTAAAATAAAGTTATTTGTTCGATCAGTTCCTGAAATTGATGATCTAAAAATAGAGGTTGTTAAGACTGATTTTAACAAACTTCAAAATCATAAAGAAGACATCAAAGGTGATGATTGTTTTTTTTGTATTGGTACAACAAAAAAAAATTCACCTGATAAAAATGAATATCGAAGAGTAGAGTTTGAGGTTCCAAAACAAGTTGCCCAAATAGCTAAGTCAAACTCAGTAAATTCATTTTTTTTTGTCTCCTCTGGTTATGCAGATTCAAAAAGCTCAGGAGATTATCTAAAGTTTAAAGGGGAAGTTGAGGAGGAATTGAAACGACTTGATTTCTCAAAGCTTGGAATAATGAGACCCTCTTTCTTGTTAGGTGATAGGAAAGAAAAAAGAGTAGGTGAAAAAATAGGAATTTTTATATTTAAATTATTATCACCTTTACTTTTAGGACCTTTAAAGAAAATGAGACCAATTCATTCAGAAACAGTTGCAAAAGCTATGATCAGAGCTGCAAATGAAAACTTAGAAAAAAATATTTTCGAGTCGAATGAAATCGATGAATTAAC
Organism: uncultured Pelagibacteraceae bacterium; assembly: GCA_902520685.1. Lineage (GTDB taxonomy): Bacteria > Pseudomonadota > Alphaproteobacteria > Pelagibacterales > Pelagibacteraceae > Pelagibacter. The sequence goes on from CABYPE010000020.1 coordinate 6,048, forward strand.
TAAGTAATATTATTTTTGATTTAAAATTTTTTTAGCTGGATGAGTTTTCTTTATCCATGATTTGGGAATAGTATCAGCTCCTTTTAAAGCAGCAAAATAAGCTCCAATGAAATTAACTCTAGAACAGTTACAGCCACCAGCTTTAATAGTTCTCAAAATAGCTCCTTTATAATTTGTTGAATTAATAATTGAGTGAATTGAACTATTAAATGTTCCAGGATAACTACATGCCATTCCTAATTTTTTAACCACTATTGGGTGAGGTTTTGATTTTAATCTTTTTACTTTTTTAATGTCTTCAACAACACTTTTAAAATATGAATTTTTTTTAAATTTTTTAGTGAATTCATTTATGGGATCTTTGGCACCTTTTAGAGCTAAATCTATTAGATGAAACTTAACTAAAGCATACTTAAGGCTTATTTTTGAAACAGTAACTGTAGAGATAATCTTTTTTAAGCTATTAAAATCATAACCATATAAAAAATAGGGTAGAGCAGCACAATAGCCATCTGACTCATTTACTTTAGTGCCACCTGTTAATTTCTTTTTAGCTTTAATATTTTTAACTGTTTCAATAATATTTTGATGTATCCAAGGTCCTTTAATTATACCTCGCCAATCTTTAACTTTTCTATATTTGGCTCTTAGATTAAGGTTTTTCCAATACACACTTCCAGGACCAAAGTTTTTAGTAATATTTTTTTTAAATCTTTCTCCTATGTTTTCATGTCCTTCAACTAATGTTTTGAACATGACTTGCCCAACATCATTATAGCCTGAAACTTTTCCAGTTTTAATATTGTAAAAAGGACTTTTATTTTTTTTTAAGAAAGTAAAATCTTTCTTTCCTTTTATATAAGTTAGTAATTTCTTTTGATTATAAACCCAATGCAAAGGCCTAGCTGCTGCATCAGCAACAGTAGCTCCCAAAAATACATGTAGATTATTTTTCATTAGATTTAAAATTTCTCAACAGATGTTCTTAATTGAGTTTCCCAAGACCATGCACTTTTATCTTGGTTGTGAAACTGAAGATATACTTTTGCAATTTCATCAGGATGTATAGTCTTATAAGATCCATAATTTTCTTTGCCAATACCACCATCGATAATAAAATGTCCAATATGAATGTTTTGAGGATGTAATTCTCTTGCTAATGATTGAGCTAAGCCCCTTAAACCAAACTTACCCATTGCAAAAACAGATGACTTTGGAAAACCTTTTACACTTGCGGTAGCCCCTGTAAAAAAAATACTTCCACGTTTTTTTTTAAGCATTCTTTTTGCTGCTTGCTGAGCTACTAAAAAACCACCATAACATGTAATATCAATTGCTTCATGTGCTTTTTTGGGATTCAGATCAACTATACTTCCTCCAAGACTTTTTGAAGGATTATAGATTACCAAATTAGGAGCACCAATTATTTTGTCAGTTTTCTTAAATAAGCTTGTTACACTTTTAATGTTAGTGGCATCACATTTAATTGTATTTAGACCAATTTCTTTTTTTAAATTTTGAAGTTTTTCAATATTTCTTGCTGCCAGAACAACTTTCATTTCTTTTGATGCACATAACTTAGCTAATGATGCACTCAATCCACTTCCTGCTCCAACAATTAAAACTGACTCACTCATTTATTATGATGACAGATGTTTTTCAGCTTCAAGTGCTGCCATACAACCCATTCCAGCAGCTGTTACAGCTTGTCTAAAAGTTTTGTCTTTAACGTCACCCGCAGCATAAACTCCAGGTATATTAGTTTCTGTAGAATCTGGTTTAGTGATCAAATATCCTTCTTTATCCATATCCAGTTGTTCTTTAAATAAAGCTGTTGCTGGATCATGACCGATTGCAATAAACAAGCCATCAACTTTAATTTCATCAATTTTATTGGTCTTTAAATTTTTAATTTTTATTCCTTTTACATTTTTAGGTTCTGTGTCTCCAACAACATCTTCGACAACCGAGTCCCAAATTATCTCAATTTTTTTATTTTCCATTAGTTTTTTTTGTAACATCTTTTCTGCCCTTAGACTGTCTCGTCTATGAATTAATTTTACTTTTGAGGCAAATTTTGTAAGAAACATTGCTTCTTCAACAGCAGCATTACCACCACCAACAACTGCAACTTCTTTTTCTTTGAAGAAAAATCCATCACATGTTGCACAAGCAGAAACCCCAAAGCCTCTAAACTCCTGTTCTGATTTAAGATTTAACCATCTTGCCTGCGCACCAGTAGAAATAATTATGCTGTCAGCAGTATATTTTTGACCACTATCTCCAACTGCCTCGAATGGTTTAGATTTTAAATTTACAGAACTAATATGATCTTCAATCATTTGAGTTCCAACTGCTTTTGCCTGATCTTTCATTTGGTCCATTAACCAAGGTCCTTGTATCACGTCAGCAAACCCAGGATAATTTTCAACATCAGTAGTTGTTGTTAATTGTCCTCCTGGCTCAGACCCATAAACTAAAATTGGATTTAGCATTGCGCGTGCTGCATAAACTGCAGCAGTATATCCAGCTGGACCGGATCCAATTATTAACACTTTTGTGTGTTTAGTTGGATTTTGACTCATATGAAAGCTATATAGTAATTAATGAACAAATTAAAAGGTGTATTATTAACTCAAGGCATGCATGGCATGATTAGCCAAGTAGAGGGATTGGCAAAAGCTTTAGATATTGATTTTACACACCAGACAGTTGAACTAAATAATTTTTGGAAAATGATTCCTCCTAAACTTACTCCAATTTCACAAAGTGTTTATAAAAAAATTGACCAACATGATTTTGATTTAATTATTTCTTGTGGACGTAAAAGTGTAATTCCTTCAATTCACTTAAAAAATAATTCAAATAAAAAAGTAATCAATATTCATATCCAAGATCCAAAAGTAAACTTTAATCATTTTGATTTTATTATTGCTCCTGAGCATGACTCTATAAAAGGTCAAAATGTGATTAGTACAAAAGGTGCAATTCACTATCTTACAGATGAAGAAATTATTAAAAATAAAGATTATTTAAGTTCATTTATTAAAAAAGACCATAGAAAAATTTGTTCATTAATTTTGGGTGGTCCCACAAAGTATTATGATTATTCGACAAAAAACATGAAATATATTTTTACAATGTTGTATAAATTATTAAAAAAACATGACTTTCAACTTGTTGTGATCCCATCTATGAGAACACCAGAAAATACAATTCATTACGCGAAAGAATTTTTTGGAGATAATCATACAGTTATAATGGATGTTGATAAAAAAGCTTATCTATCAGCCTTAGCAATTGCAGAAAATATCGTAGTTACTTGCGATTCTAGCTCAATGATATCTGAGGCCGCATTAACTGGAAAACCAATTTATGTCGCAAATATTTTACCTAAAAAAAATGATAAAAGATTTCAAAGATTTAGAAATTTATTTAAAGAATTAAATATAACTAGAATTTTAGGTGAAGAGATTGAAAATTGGAGCTATCAAAAATTAGATGAAACAAATAGAGTAGCAAATATTATTAAACAAAAAATAAATTATTAATGTCATTTTTAAATTCAATTCAAAGCCAATCAAAAAAACATGAATTCCCATTTGATCACTGGGAGTATAATAGTGCTCTATCTGATGGGGCAATAGAAGAAATTATTAAAGCAGATATTCCAGATGTCAGTAAACATAACCTTAATTATGATGGAACTAGAGCTATTGATGGTGGTGCTGCAGAGTTTAGAGAAGGAATCGCATCTGGAGGTAAAGCAATTAAATTTAGATGTTTTATAACGAAGGAAAACGCTTCACAGTTTCCACACTTAGTAAAATTTATTAACGAACTTCAAACTAAAGAGGTACATCAAACCATTTCAAAAATGATTAACAAAGATTTATCAAATTCACATGTAAGAGTTGAAGTTATTTGTGATAGAGAGGGATTTTGGCTTAAACCCCATTGCGACATCAAAGAAAAATTAATGTCAGGATTAATTTTTGTGAATAATGCTAATGAGTCCGAAGATTTGGGGACTGATTTTTATAATGACAAATTAGAAAAAGTAAAAACAGTTCCTTATAAACATAATTATGGATATCTTTTTACTAGTGGCCCTAATACTTGGCATGGAATGGAAAAAAAGAAAATAGTTAAAGAAAGAAGATGTGTACAAGTAAATTATGTGACTTTTGAGACAGACTGGAAAGTAAATACTTAAATATCTTGAAGTGATGTAACTTCTAACTTTTTAGTTTTTAGAGATTTTATTGCTTCCAAACATGCAAGCGCAGTTGACATATTAGTACAATAAGGAACTTTATTTTTTAGAGTTCCTCTTCTAAGAGCAATTGCATCATTTAATCTATGTTCAGAATTTCCTCCACCAGTATTAATTACCAAAGCAATTTTTTTAGAGTCTAATATATCTACTATATGAGGAGATCCACTACTTACTTTGTTGATAATTCTACATTTTATTTTATGTTTTCTAATGTACTCAGCAGTCCCTCTTGTTGCACATAATGTAAAATTTAACTTTATAAGTTCTTTTGCTAAATTAATTCCTTCATCTTTATGAGAGTCTTTTAATGATATAAAAGCAAGTCCTTGTTTTGGTAAAGAATTGGCAGAGGCTATTTGACTTTTAGCAAATGCCATCCCAAAGTTTTTATCAAAACCCATCACTTCACCAGTTGATTTCATTTCAGGACCTAAAAGTAAATCACTGTTAGGAAATTTATTAAAAGGAAATACAGCTTCTTTAACTGCATACATTCCTTTAGAATTATCTTTTAAATTAAATTTAGATAATTTTTCACCTGCCATCACTCTAGATGCAATTTTAGCAAGAGGTAAACCTTTTGCTTTTGAGACAAATGGCACTGTCCTACTTGCCCTAGGGTTAACTTCGATAACATAAATTTCATCTTTTTTGATTGCAAATTGAACATTCATGAAACCTTTAACTTTTAAAGCCAAAGCTAATTTTTTAGTTTGATTTTCAATTTCTTTAATTAAATATGGTTTGATAGATATTGGAGGTAGGCTACAAGCCGAGTCACCAGAGTGAATTCCAGCCTCTTCAATGTGCTGCATGATACCTGCCACGTGTACTTGCTTTCCATCAGATATTGCATCAACATCAACTTCCATCGCATGATTAATAAACTTATCAACTAGAATTGGATTTTTTTCGGCTGCTTTAAACGCTTCTTCAACAAAATTTTTAAGCTGGCTTTTTTCATGAACTATTTCCATTGCTCTTCCACCTAGAACATATGAGGGCCTAACCATCAAAGGTAATCCGATTTTGTCAGCTATTTGAATAGCTTGTTTAAAAGTTTTAGCAATTCCACTTTCAGCCTGTTTTAGCTTCAACCTATTAAGTAAATTTCTAAATCTATCTCTGTCTTCTGCTAAATCAATTGATGTGTATTGCGTTCCTAAGATTGGAAGCCTGTTATCATGTAAAAATTTTGCAAGTTTAATTGGGGTTTGACCACCAAATTGAGCAATAATCCCAACTAAGTTTCCTTTTTCTTTTTCTTTCTTAATTATATTAAAAACATATTCTTCTTTGAGTGGCTCAAAATATAATCGATCGCTTGTATCATAATCTGTTGAAACTGTTTCAGGATTACAATTAACCATAATCGTCTCAAATCCAGCTTCCTTTAATGAAAAACTAGCCTGGCAGCAGCAATAGTCAAATTCTATTCCTTGACCAATCCTATTAGGACCACCACCTAGAATAATAATCTTTTTCTTAATTGATGGATCTGCTTCACATTCTGAATTAATTGAGAAATTTCGTTGATATGTTGAGTACATGTAAGGTGTAAATGATTTAAATTCAGCTGCACAAGTATCAACTTTTTTAAATACTGGTAAAATTTTAAGGGCGGTCCTTTTTTGTCTAATAATATCTTCTGATGTATTTGTTAACTCTGCTAGTTTTTTGTCAGAAAAGCCTATTGATTTTATTCTATTAAATTCATTAAAATTCTTGGGCAACCCTTTGCTTTTAAGCTTAATTTCATTCTCTACTATTTCTTTAATTTGCTCTAGAAACCAAGGATCAATTTTCGATAGTAGAAATATTCTTTTTAAATTAATTTTTTTTCTAATCGCTTCTGCAACTAGTAAGAGTTTATTTGGAATATTTTCTTTAAGTTTTTTTTCAATTAGTTTTTTATCTAAATCAAATATTCTATCTAATCCTGAAAAACCAGTTTCAAGAGACACTAACGCTTTTTGAAGAGATTCTTTAAAATTTCTTCCTATAGCCATTGCCTCACCAACTGATTTCATTGATGTGCCTAGAGTTACTGGAGAAGTTGAAAATTTTTCAAATGTAAATCTTGGAATTTTTGTTACTACATAATCAATACTAGGTTCAAATGAAGCAGGTGTTACTTTGGTAATTTCATTTTTTAATTCATCCAAAGTATAACCAACCGCAAGTTTTGCAGCAACCTTTGCAATTGGAAATCCAGTTGCTTTTGATGCAAGTGCTGATGATCTTGATACTCTAGGGTTCATTTCAATTACAACCATTCGACCATTTTTAGGATTGATTGCAAATTGAACATTTGATCCACCTGTCTCAACTCCAATTTTTCTTAAACATGCAATAGAAGCATTTCTCATTATTTGGTATTCTTTATCAGTCAATGTAAGTGCTGGAGCAACAGTTACTGAGTCACCAGTATGTATTCCCATCGGATCAACATTTTCAATTGAACAGATGATGATACAGTTATCTTTTTTATCTCTTACAACTTCCATCTCAAATTCTTTCCAGCCTTCTAAACATTCTTCAACCAATACCTGACTAACCGGAGACTCATTAAGTCCGCTTTTAATTATTTTATGGTAGTCTTTTTTATTTTTAGCTATACCACCGCCAAGACCTCCAAGTGTAAATGCAGGTCTTATAATTGCAGGAAGACCAATTTTTTTTAAAACTTTTGATGCTTGGTTGATATTGTTTACAATTTCAGATTTAGGTAAATCTAAACCAATATCGATCATATTTTTTCTAAATTTCCTCCTATCTTCTGCATTGGCAATTGCCTTAGAATTTGCCCCTATGAGCTCAATCTTATATTTTTTTAAAATTCCTTTTTTCTCAGCTTCCATTGCAAGATTAAGTGCAGTCTGACCACCCATAGTTGGTAGAATTGCATTTGGTTTCTCTTTTTGAAGAATTTTTTCTAAAACT
>CABYPE010000021.1 GCA_902520685.1 uncultured Pelagibacteraceae bacterium
AAAATGTTACTTTTGTCCACAGAGATTTTCATGTCTCCAACTTAATGATGGTTAAAAATAAGATTGCCATGATTGATACTCAGGATGCGTTAATAGGGAACAGAGCTTATGATTTAGCTTCTTTAATTGACGATGTAAGGATTAAAACTTCTAAAAATACAAAAAAAAAATTATTTGAATATTATCTTAAAACTCAAAAAAAAATTAATAAACTACATATCACTAATGATTTTGAAATCATTTCTGTATTAAGAAATTTAAAGATTATTGGAATATTTAAAAGATTGGCGGTCAGAGATAAAAAGAGAGAATATCTTAAATTAATTCCAAATGCATGGAATTTAATCGAACTTAGATCGAGAAATAATAATAAATTTAAAAATTTAAATGATTTACTTGATACTATAAAAAAAAATTAGATAAAAATGAAAATAAACACTGCTTTGATATTATGTGCTGGATTTGGTAAAAGGTTAAATCCAATAACAATAAAAATTCCAAAACCTCTTTTAATAGTTAAAGACCTAACTCTTTTAGATCATTGTATAAATCTTATTGTTAAACTTGAGGTAAAAAAAATTTTAATTAACTCTTTTTACTTGAAGGAACAAATTAATGAATTTGTTAAAAATCAAAATTATAATATTGATATTGAAGTTATAGAAGATGGTGAAAGTATTTTAGATACAGGAGGGGGTATTTTAAACTTGATTGATAAATCTGATGAAGAAAATTTTTTGATTTTTAATCCTGATACACTTTGGAATAATAATTATACTACTGAAATTAATCAAATGATTAATTTATATTTTAATCAAAAATTAAAAAATATACTTTTGTTGGTCAAAAAAGATTTGAGTTTTGATAAAAGTTTGCTGGGTGATTTTGGTCTTGAAAATAACTTGATTAATAAGATTGATAAAAAGTATATTTATACAGGTTGTCAAATACTGAATAAAGCAATCTTTAAAAATAAAAAAATAACTAATTTTTCAATTACTAAGATTTGGGTTGATCTAATAAAAGAAAAACATATGAATGGGTTTGAGAGTACACTCAAATTTTATCATGTTACTAATCTTGATATTTTCAAAAAATTAAAAGATCTTTAGATCTATCCTGATCTAAATAATTGCAATTATTAATATTTTCATTCTCATCAATTTCTATAAGTAATGGATTACCAGTTGGTATCTCAAGTTTAGAAATTTGTTTTTCATCAAGTTTAAATAAATATTTGCACAAGGCTCTTATAGAGTTTCCATGAGCAGAAATTAATATATTTCTATTATCTATTTTGTTTTTAATATCTGTGTTATAGAAGTTTATAACTCTCTCATAAGTATCCTTCAGAGATTCAGTGTCTGGAATTTCATTAATAGACATACTCTTATAAGTATCAATATTAAGTGGATGGAATTTACTATTTCTATCTAATGGATCTGGTCTTAAATCCCAAGACCTCCTAAATTGATGAACTTTTTCCTCACCAAGTTTTTTACTCATTTCAGCTTTATTGAGCCCTGTCAGTCCACCGTAATGTCTTTCATTAAGTTTCCAAGATCTAACAAATTTTTTTTCATCATTTAAGGATTTTTGTATAATTTTAAGAGTATGATTTGCCCTTAATTGAAGTGAAGAGTAATAATAATCAATTTGAATATTCGATTTTTTAATTAAATCACCAGCCTTTTTGGCCTCTAATTTTCCATTTTCTGTCAAATCTACATCAACCCAACCTGTAAATCTGTTTTCAAGATTCCAAGTACTTTGACCATGTCTGATTAAAATTAAATAACTCATTTTTATTGAACCTAATTTAATATAAAAAAATTTGTTAGTTAAATGAAAAAAAAATTTTTATTAAGAAAAATTATCTTTCATATATCCAATATTGGAATAATTTTGATATATCTTTATCCAGGCAGTATTTTTGGTTGGTTATTTTATGGTAATATACAAAAACAACCCCAATTAACTTCAGACTTTGCAATATTTTCATCAAATCATACTTATACTTTTATAGTATTGTCTTTATTAGGACTATTTTCATATTATAAAAATAAAATTAAAATTTTATTTTTGTATTTATTTTTTATTTCTATTTTTTTAGAATTATGTCATCTTTTAATTCCACAAAGAAGTTTTCAATATCAAGATTTATTTGGAAATTTTTTGGGAATTTTTTTAGTATTCATAGTATTTAATATATATAAATATTTTATAAAAAATGATTAATAATCTGAATAAAATTTTCTTAATTCTTTTTTTATTTATAGTGACAGCGTGTTCTTCTATTCCAGATAACACTTCTGACAGTTGTAAAATTTTTGATGAAAGATACCTCTGGTATAAACACTCAAAAAAAGTTGAACAAAAATGGGGAACACCAATACATATTCAATTAGCAATAATAAAAATAGAGTCCGATTTTGACTGGTTAGCAAAACCACCTAGACAAAAATTGTTTAAAATAATTCCCTTTAAACGTCCATCTAGTTCGTTTGGTTATTCGCAAGCTGTAAAGGGAACTTGGGAACAATATAAAAATGAAACAGGAAATAAACTTGCAACGAGAGCAAGATTTAAAGACAGTGTAGATTTTATAGGATGGTATACAAATAAAACAAATTCCATTTTAAAGATATCCTTTCAAGATGCTTTTAAACAATATATAGCTTATCACGAAGGTTGGGGAAATTATAAATATTATAAAAAAAATAAAAAAGTTATTAGCCTAGCAAAAAAAGTTGAAAAACAGTCTAATGTTTATAAAAATCAATTATCTAAGTGCAATAAATCTCTTAGTAAAAATAAATATATTATTTTTTAGATAGTTGCTTATTAAGCTCAATATCTACAGCATCTATTCTATTAGTATTTTTTGCTAAAGCTAAATACATTGATGGAGTAATGTATAATGTGAAGAATGTTGAAATTATCATTCCTCCTAAAATTGTTGCACCTACAGCTAATCTTGAACCTTCTCCCGCACCTGGGCCAATATTCCCAATTACTAGCGGTAGCATTGCTAGCATAGTACTTAAAGAAGTCATCATAATTGGCCTAAATCTTACATAACATGCTTCTTTGACAGCTGTATCAATACTTTTTCCAGTTGTTCTAATCTGATTTGCATAATCAACAATTAAAATACTGTTTTTTGTTGAAATACCTATCAAGATTATCAACGCGATTTGTGAAAAAATATTAATTGAACTATTTAAGAAAAGAATAAATACCAAACCTCCAAATATTGCTAATGGCACAGTTAAAATAATTATAAAGGGGTGGATAAAAGAATTGAATGTTGCAGCCATTACCAAGTAAGCTGTCAAAAGAGCTAAAATAAAAATTATAAATAATTCACTGCTTGTCTCTTTTATTTCCTCAGATTTTCCCTTCCAAGTTATTTGATTGTTAGGCGCAGTTTCTGCCATGATATTTTCTAAATACGAAATAGCTTCTGTAAGGGTATAATTTTCGCTAATATTAGCAGAAATTGTTACAGCACTTTGTCTATTATATCTTGCAAGTTCTTTTGCTGAACCTTCTTCTTTAAAATTAACTAAGTTTGCAAGAGAGATAAGTTTTCCAGAATTTTCTGATCTAACAAAAATTTTAGAAATACCATCTTTATTTCTTCTATCAGATAAATATTGCTGAACAATTATTGGATACTCTCTTCCCTGACGATTGAAAGTAGTTATTTTTTTTCCTCCATATAAAGTTTCGAGTGTTTTTCCTATAGATTGAGTAGAAACACCTAAATCTTTAGCTTTACTTTTATCTATGATTAATTTTACCTCTGGTTTATTTCTATTATAGTCAGATTCAACTCTGGATAAGTTTTTATTTGATCTAATTTTATTAATGACTTTATTTTGAATCTCTTCAAGCTCTTCATAAGTATTTCCATAGATGACCATCTGAACTGGTTTATTGTAATTAGAAACTCTTATTGACTGAGGTGAAATTGGAAACGCTACAGCTTCAGGTAATGTTACAATTTTACCAATAGCTTCTCTCATTACAGTTTGAGAATCTTTTTCTCTATTTTTCCAATTATCTAATAAAGCAATAATTATAAAACTATTGTAAGAGTTTGCCGAACTTCCGAATCCTGGAACTCTCATTATAAATCTAGAATAAGGACTATCTTCAGCTTGTAATAATGGGATTAATCTTTTCTCAACTTCTTGAGCCTTTTCTTGTGTGTACTCAAAAGATCTTCCTTCATCAGTAAAACCAATTACAAGATAAACACCTCTATCTTCCATAGGCAATAATTCTTTTTTAGAAAAATTAAATAAAAATGCTGAAACAAAAATAATAAAGATTATAAAAATTCCTATAATTCTAGTTTTGTTGATTACAACACTCAATGTATCTTTGTAAAATGAGGATAAGCTTAAAAATAATTTTTCAAATTTTTTTACTATACTATTTTTAACATTTTTTTTTGTAAGGAACTTACTTGCTAACATTGGAGAGAGAGTAAGAGCAACAAAAGAAGAGACTATAATTGAAAACGATAATGTGATTGCTGTTTCTTTAAATAATGTACCTGAAATTCCTTCTATAAAAATTAAAGGAAGAAATACTGCAATTAAAATTAGAGTGGTGGCTATTATAGCGAAAGAGATTTGTTTAGATCCTTTGTATGCAGCCACTAAAGGAGTTTCTCCATTTTCTATTCTTCTGTAAATTGCATCAGTCATAATTACTGAGTCGTCAGTAATTATTCCAATTGCTAGTATAAAACTTAAAAGCACAAATATATTAATTGATAAACCAAAAATGTATAATCCTAAAAAAGATGCTATTAGACTTACTGGAAGGGCAATAGCCGGAACAATTACTGCTTTTAAATTTCCTAAAAATAAATAAATAATTATTACTACTAAAATAAACGCAATTATTAATGTTTTATACACTTCATTAATAGCTGCCTGCACATAAGTTGCTCTATTAAAAGAAACTCTTAGATCTAATTCTTTAGGTAAAGTTTTTTTAACTTCAATTATTCTTTTTTTTATTTCTTTTGAAAGTTCAACAGTTGATGCACCACTTTTTGCATAAATACCAATTCCAACTGTCTTAAGGTTGATTTGGTCTTTGGATTGAGCTTTAAATAAAGTTTTTTCTGAAACTGGTCCAAATTCTATTTTAGCAACATCTGAGAGTAATATTGTTTTATTAACAGATTTTTTTATGGGTAATTGTTTAATAGTATCAATACTATTATAAGATTTATCTAAGTTTAGAGTTAAGTCTATGTTTTCTGCCTCTAAAGTACCTGCTGGAAGTCTTATATTTTCACCCCTTAGAGCATTTTCAACCTCTTGAATTGTTAAATTATTTGCAGCTAACTTGATCGGATCTATCCAAACTCTAATACTTAATTCCCTAAGTCCACCTACTAAAATCCTACCAACATTTTTTACACTTGAAAATTGGTCTATTAAAAATCTTTCAGCATAGTCGCCAAGTTCTAAATCGCTCCATGTTTTAGAAGAGAGTGATAACCACATTGTGGTGGTAAATCCAGCAGCTCTTTTCAAAATTTGTGGAGGATCAGACTCTGATGGTAAATTATCTACTACTCTCGCTACTCTTTCTCTAATATCATTCGCTGCATTATCTAGATCAATACCAGTATCAAATTCTATATTTATAGTACTTCTTCCATTTTCAGATTTTGAGTCAATATTTTTTATTCCTTCAGCCCCACCTATCACATCTTCCATAACCTGTGTAACATCTTGATCTATTATTGAAGCAGCCGCTGATTTATAATTTACTTGAACTTGGACAACGGGTGGTTGAATACCATCTGGTAATTCTCTTACTGGTAATTTCCAAAAAACGAATAAACCAAAAATAATTAAAATTAAAGACATTACCCATGAAACTGCAGGTCTTTTAATACTAAGCTCTGTAATAAACATCTATTTTTTTAATGGTTTAATTTTACCTCGAGGTATTACTTTTTTTAGACCTTCGGCAACGATTTGATCTCCTTCATTTAGACCTGAAAGAATTTCTATTTTACCATCACTTCTTAATCCAATACTAACCTCAATTTTGTTAGCAATATTTTCATCTGACACTTTGTAAATATATGATTTTTCTCCTTCCATCATTATGCTTGTGTCAGGCACACTTAATGCATTCCTTAAATTAAATTTAACAGTTATTTCAAGTAATGACCCAGACAATAATTCTAAATCTTCGTTATTAATACTTATTCTAGATAACAAACTCCTTGTATCCGCATTAATTCTACTAGATATGAAGTCTATTTTACCTTTAAAAACTTTATCACCATAGCTTGAAACTTTTGCTTCTACGGGCAGTCCTTTTTTAATAAAAGGTGCATAGCTCTCAGGGATTTTAATATCAGAGTAAATTGTTGAATTATCATCAAGAGTTATAATAAAAATATTATCTGAAATAAATATATCTTCAGTCAATCCTGTATAGCCTATTACACCATCGAATGGAGCTGAAATTTTTCCACTTGCAAGGTTTAATATTAAATCGCCTTTTTTTACTTTTTCTTTTAGATTCAATTCACCAGAAACTTCATCTTTTCTGATTTTAAAAGTTTTACTTTTACTTGAAATTGCCGTTCCAAATGTTTCTAATTTTTCTGCAAATTCCTGCTCAATTACCTCGATAACTATTATTCCGGGAGGAGGAAATTTACTAAATTTTTTTTTAAAATGATTTCCAATCATTGTTCTAGCAACAATAACTGATGCAATTACTAGAAAAAAAACTGTTACAATAGTAATTATTTTTGTAGATCTTTTCATTTAAAATTTACCATATTCAGCCCAAGAGCCATCATATATTTTGGGCAAATATTTATCATTTATTAAAGAATAAGCTAGAGCTAAAACACATGCAGTAACACCAGAACCGCAGGAAAATACAACATCATCTGAGTCAATTTTTTTTAAATTTTTGCTAAAAATTTCAACTATCTCTTTTTTTGTTTTAAAAGTTTTATTAGCATTAATTAATTGATTAAAAGGAAGACAGCTTGAATTCTTGATGCTACCACTTTTTAAACCAGCCCTTGGTTCCTTTACTTCACCTTTAAATCTTTCGATACTTCTTGCATCAATAACATCAAATTGTTTATTAATTATATTGTCATCTACTTCTTTCTTTTTTTTTACTAAGTTTTTATGTTCCTTTGCTTTATATTCAGTTTTTGCAGTTTTTGGGATTATAGTATCAGTAAATTTATTCTCATTTACCCATTTACTAAAGCCACCATTTAAAACTTTCACTAATTCTGGCTTATGACCAAAGTATATGAAATTATACCAACATCTACATGCGCTTAAGATATCTGAATTATCATAAATTATTATTTGATCATTATTATCAATTCCCATTTCTGATACAATTTCTTCCCATTCATTCAAAGAGACAAGCATATGAGGTAGATCAGTTTCTTTTTTTGAATTATTATCTAAATCAAAAAAAATTGATTTTGGAATATGATTTCTTTTGTATTCTTCATGTCCATTCCTCTTAGTTTGAGGCATATGCCAAGAGCAATCAATAATTTTTACTTTATCTAAATTTTTTTCTAACCAGTCAGTTTCTACTAGGAGCATTTTATCTATTCTTTTTTAAATACATTTGGTGATATTCTTCTGCAGGACTATAATTTTTAAGCAAAGAAACTTTAGTAACAACTTTTCCAGATAATTTTTGATTTACTTCCTGAAGAACTTTTTCTGCCTTTGCTTTTTGAAAATTATTTAAACAAAAAATTTCACTTCTATATTGTGTTCCAAAATCTGGTCCTTGAGAATTTAAAGTTGTTGGATCATGTATTTCAAAAAAAATATTTAAAATTTTTTCATAAGAAATAATTTTTTCATCATAATCTAATTTAACAACTTCTGCATGATTAGTATTGCCTGAACAGACTTCTTTATAAGTTGTTGTTTTACTATTGCCACCGCAGTATCCCACCTCTGTTTTAATGATACCATCAATTTCACTAAATTTAATTTCCGGACCCCAAAAACATCCAAGCGCTAAAACTGCTATTTCCATTGATTATGACTTAAATTAATTTACAAATTATTCATAATGTTAAGTAAAAATCAATTAGGCTTTTTGTACATGTTTTTATCAATATGTGCGTTTTCTCTGATGGATCTAATAGTAAAGTGGTCTGTAGAGTATCCTATTGGACAAGTTCTATTTTTCAGAGGGTTTTTTGGTGTTGTTTTTTATTTTTTTATTATCCCAAAAAATAGACTTCATAATTTTTATGAAACTAAAAGACCAGGACTTCATTTTTTGAGATGCTTCTCAGGCTTAATTGCTTTAGTTGCTATATTTATTGCATTAAGAAAATTACCTTTAGCAACAGTAGTAAGTATATCTTTTGCTGCGCCAATATTTACAACAATCTTTTCAATTTTTTTATTAAATGAAAAAGTTGGTATTTTTAGATGGATGGCAGTTATTGTTGGCTTTATAGGTATTATAATTATTACTGAACCAGGAATAAGTCAGTTAAATATTTATTATATTTTTCCAATAATTTTTTGTTTGGGTCTTTCTTATGTTGCAATCACAATTAGACAGTTATCTACCACTGAGCCAGTTTGGCTAATCTCTTTTTATTTTTCTTTGGCAATAACTTTATTAAGTTTTTTAACTATTCCAAAAGGTTGGGTAATGCCAAGCTTTAATCATTTTATTATATTGTCTTTAATAGGCGTTTTTGGTGGAATCGCTAATTTATGGTTAAGCCAATCATATAAATATTCAGAAGTTTCACTCGTCACTCCTTTGAAATATTTAGCTTTAGTTTTTGCAATAATTTTTGGATATTTTATTTGGGGAGAGATACCTACAATTAAGACATTGTTAGGAGCTTTTTTGGTAATCATCTCAACATTGATTATATTTAGACGAGAAATTTATAAAAAAAAAATTATTACTTCAAAAACAATTAATGACTAGAATTCCAAAATATTGGACTAAGGCGAAAAAATATCTCTCTAAAAAAGATAAAAAAATGGCAAAATTAATCATAAATTATAGAAGTCCCTCAGAAACTGTGTTGACATCTAGAAGAGATATTTTTTTTTCACTATGCAAAAGTATAATTGGACAGCAGATAAGCGTGGCAGCAGCTAATTCTGTATTTTTAAAGTTTAAAAAAAAATGTAATAATAGAATCAATGCAAAAAATGTTTCTAAGCTTACTTTTAGACAATTAAAAAGCTGCGGCTTAAGTCGTCAAAAAGTTTTAGGAATTAAAAGTTTAACTAAACAAATACTTAGTAAATCCTTTAATCCAAAATTAATTAATAAAATGAGTGATGAAAATGCAATAATCTATCTATCAAATTTGAGACAGATAGGTAGATGGTCTGCAGAAATGATATTACTTTTTACTTATAATAGATCAAATATTTGGCCCGTACAAGATATTGGACTTTTGAGAGCTATTTCCAAAAATTACAATAAGAAATATTTACCATCCGCCAAGTTTGTAAATTTGCTTAAAAAAAGATTTTCGCCTTATTGTTCAGTTGCAACTTGGTA
The DNA here is from genome assembly GCA_902520685.1 of uncultured Pelagibacteraceae bacterium. GTDB lineage: Bacteria > Pseudomonadota > Alphaproteobacteria > Pelagibacterales > Pelagibacteraceae > Pelagibacter. The sequence continues at coordinate 9,595 of CABYPE010000021.1, forward strand.
TTTGTGGAGAAGTATAGATCCAGAACCTATTCAGTATTAAATCCTTCAACTATCTGCATGTGTCTTAGAGTAGTATTTTTTGCTATATCCCATCCAGCTTGATACTCTTTTGAGTCATGACATTCCAAAGCTTTTTCATAATTTGGAAACTCCCAAATTACTGTTCTATTAAAATCATCTCCATCAAAAGTTTGATATTTTCCACCTCTTACTAAAGGAACACCACCATAACTTTTAATAATTGGAGTTACAGTTTCTGCATATCTTTTTAAATTTTCTTGATCATTCACTTCTATGTATAAGCTTATCCAATAACCTTTTTTCATTTAATTAATCCATTGTTCATATTTTTTTTTATTATTTTTAATATATGAAGGTAATTTTTCTATAGGGTAATTTTCTAATTTAGTGCCATTACCAAACTTACCAATTCTCTTGTCAGCAGTAAGATCATATATTGCTTGTTTTTTTTCAATGATATTTTCAATTTCCTCTGTATTTAAAGGGTTGATATCAAACTCTCTATGATGAAGATAAGATTTTAACTTATATTCAATTTCTTTCGCACTCTTAATATTAGAAAAATGCCATCCCCCATTGTCTATAAATTTTACACTTATGTATTTTGTTTTTGAAAAAATAGTATCAATTCTAAAAAAAGGATATTTCTTATCTTTTATATTTCTTAACCATTGTGGGTTAATTAAATCTTTTTTTTTACATCCTTTAGTACCAGTCCATATAAAATTAGGAAGCTTAAGATTAAATCTATAATGAAACATTTCTTGTCTAAACTGAATTATTTTTTCTTTCTGACTATTCAAATTGATATTTTCTAAATTTGGTATTTCATCAACATCAGAAATTAAGATAAAGTCATTATTATCTGCAAATTTTAATCCCTCTGAAATAAAGTTTCTTTGGT
>CABYPE010000022.1 GCA_902520685.1 uncultured Pelagibacteraceae bacterium
ACCTTGGATTACCATTAATAATTATTTTTTCTTTTTTAATAAGATTACTGTTGATTAATATTTTTTTTTGACTTTCAGAATAAACAGAAACTTTATATGATTGTGATTTATCGTTATTTTCCTTGTAAATTTTTAAAGCACCTGCCTCCTCGGCTGGAGTAAAAATCGATTCTTTCTGTAATATAACAAATTTTGAATTTAAATTTATACAAACTTCTTCAAAATATTTTTCAGCATAATAAAATAAATTAAAACTTACATACGCATCTAATTTTAAAAAATTATTAATAAATTTAAATGTTAAAGTTAAAAAATCGATATACGCTTTTTTTTTCTCAATTTTTTCATGTGATTTCAATTTTGTGAAATAATCTTTTATATAATTTTGGTTTTTTTGCTTAAAAAAATGATTAAAAATTTCTTTTAAAAAAGCTCTTGGTAATAAATAAAAAGTAATATCTGATTTATTTTTAGAGAATGACTCAACCAAATCTTCAAAGCCTCCTGCTTTAGGAAAAACTAAAATTTTTTTTGAATTTTTTAATCCAGTTTTAATTTTTTTTATTTTCTTTATGTTGATCCAAATTAAAAAACCACAAAGTTTATAATTGTTCAATTTAAGGGAAATTTTAATAAAAAATAATGATAAGTAATTGATAAATAAATTTAAATTCTTAATCATTGATATAAAATAGATTCATTAAGTCTAAAAGTTCGATAACAAGTTTTTTTATTTAAATTAATTACTTTCATATCATAATGCAGTAAGATTTTATAAATATTTAGCACAATACTAAGAACTTAATTATATTAAGTCAGTTGCTATAGTTATAAAAGTATTGTAATTACTAACTCACCTTTAAGGGCCTGTAGCTCAGTTGGTTAGAGCAGTACACTCATAATTTCTTGTGCAAAAAATTTGTTCCAAAAAGTCTTAATTTAAAGCACTTATTTTATCAATAATTCCTATAGAAATTTTTACCAACTATTTACCAACAGATTTCATAATGTTAGGTTGTTTAATGGTCAAAAAAAGAAAATCAAAAAATGAAAATTTTTTTGTAAGATTTTGGAATGGGGAACTTTCTCTTCCTATGTCTTATTGGGGAGTCGGAGTAGGGATTGGAATACTATTTGGATTTATAATAGTAGCGTTTGTTATTGCTGCTGGTTTAAGTGATGACGCTATGTGGGGCTTTATCATTCCGTTTCAGATTTATACTGTAGTGGGAATTTGGAGATCTGCTAATAAATATAAAGGTTCAAAATTTTGGGCGATTTTAGCAAAAATTGCTGTAGTATTTGGAGTCTTTTCTAATCTAGCTTCTTTGCTACTTGGTGTTTAATTAAAAAATAATTGATAAATTATCGCAATTATTAAAATCCAACCAAATGAATATTTAATCTTTTCAGATTTTGTATAACCTCTATTAACAAGATTATTCTTTATAATTTCAAAATGAGGTTTTAATTTTTTGTTAACTTTAAAAGTTTTAAAATATTCTACTCCATTAATCGCTTTTCTAGAGTTATTATAAGGATCAGCCGCCCATTCTGTAATGAAGTTACATTTTAAACAATATAATGGGTATATATTTAAACCATCTTTTTCTCTTACCCTTGGAACTTGGGCAATTAAAATTTTTGTAGTTGCACTTTGATTTATATCCTCAAGAGTTTCTTTATGCCCACATTTTTTACAAATTAAACTTTTCATTTTTACCTTTCTTAAATTTGATTTTCCCCCTTTAATTCAATATTAAAGGGGGTTTTTTTTATTTAGTAACTATGGCAAGTAGTAGTACAACCATAGGCAGTACAAGATGTATAACATCTAGTTGTTCCTGCGTTTGCTTGTGATCCTAAAAAAGCAATCAAAGCAATTATCATTCCTATTTTTTTCATTTTTCTCCTTTGTTATGATTAAAAGATAATTATCTTATGAAATAAAAGTATGTGAAATCAGTAGATTAAAATTGGACAAATCCCTGTTTAATTGGTTTTTATTTGTCCAATTTATGTAATAAGATTTTATTTATAAATTTATGGCAAAGCTTAGAGAGATTTCATCAATAGAACATGGATTAGCAGAGGCAATTAAAGACTTAAAATCTAAAGTAATTGAAGAAGTAACCGGAAAAAGTGAATCTTTTATTAGAAAATGCAGTGATCCCGATTTGGATCAACAATTAGACCATAGAGATGCGGTTAAAATCGATAGAGCATGTGTAGAGAGAGGATTAACGCCTTATTTATTAAGAGCTCATGAATATATAATTTTAAAGGAACTAAAAAAAGTTGAGACAGATCAGGAAAATTTAAGTGAACTACTCATTAAATTTACAATTCTCCATGGACAACTTATGGATGTTATTAACTCTGCAAAAAGTGTTGAAGGTCATAAAGGTAAAACAATTTCAGCTGTAGAAAAAAAAGAAATATTTGAGTCATTTGAAGCTTTAGAAAATAAGATACTAAAAATTAAAACAACTATCGAAAACAGTTAATGGCTCTTCTTTTAGCAACAATTTTACCTTCAATCTTAATTATTTTATTTTTCGTTTATTCGGATAAATTTAAAGAACCAAAAGGTGAGATTTTGAAAGTTTTTTTCTATGGAATTCTAATTACAATTCCTGCATATTTTTTAAACACCTACCTCGACGCATTTTGGTATAACAATTTTAGAGTAAGTGAGGGATTAATCTCATCATTTTTAACAGCTGCACCTGTAGAAGAAGGTTTAAAATTATCAATTCTTTATTTCTTTGTTTATAAGATGAAAGATTTTAACGAACCAATCGATGGCATTGTTTATGGAGTAACAGCCTCATTAGGTTTTGCTACACTAGAAAATTTTTATTACGTTTATTTATTAGCTGATTATTTTGAAACTTCTTCTATGTCACTCGCAATTTTAAGATCATTTTCTGCTGTTCCTGCTCACGCTGTTTTTGGAGTTTTTATGGGTTATTTTTTTATGAAATATGTATTTATCAAAAAAGGGGACAATCTATTATTTGCTTTTATAGTGCCTTTTGTATTGCATGGTTGTTATAATTTGTTTGCTTCCTCTAATTTTATTGTTTCGTTAAGCCTAGTTATAATTTCATGGATAATAGCTTTAAGAATGTTTTCTAGGTTAAAGAAAACCCAAAAAGAGAAGAAAAGAGAATATGAAAAAAAAATTTAAAATTTACTCGCTATTATCTTTAATTTCTTATTTTTTAATTTTTTCCAGCAATGTTTTTTCGGAAGAAAAATGTAGTTTGTATTTTCAAAAATTGAAAAGTGATTATTCAAAATATAAGCCTGAAATAGATCCAGTATATGAGTTTAATGATTTAGGTTTTGAATTAGCATTAGATTGGAATTATGAAACGGAAGAATGGATATACTATCAAGATGAAAAGGGTTATTTCACAGTTGGTAGAATAACTGATCATAATTTAGTAGGACAGATCACCATTGGAGATAAGATTATTTCAGCAAATGATCTAGATTTACGAAAACAAAATCTTGATAACTACGATCTCCCATTTTCAGATATTTTTGATGATGGAGAAAAAGTAGATCTAGTTTTAAAAGGTAAGGAAAAAGAATATATCTTATCGCTTAAAAAGTTTAAAAGAGATTTGATAGAACCATTTTTTGATGTTTATATTAAATCTTTAGTGCTAGATGAGCCTTCAAAAAAAATTGAAGCTAGGATAGTTGTCAATGCTGCACATATATTAACAGATGATGACCAAATGTATGAGCTTGCAAAAGAAATTCTATGGTTTGATGAGGAAGACGAAATCAAAAATAGAGACACAAGAGGATGCTATTATAAAGTAGAAGATTGGGATGATGCGTATTTTGCAAACCCAGCAGTTGGTTTTAGTTTTGCTAATTTACATTCCTCAAACAATGATACTTTAAAAAGTGAAATTTATTTAAAACCTTACACAGAACTAATTGAGTGGCATAAAGAAAATAATTGGGAAAATGAGCTATACATTGAATATACTGAAGATGGGGTTCATAATTTCAATATGGACTTTAAATACCAAAATTTTCCATTTGATAAACAAAAAATAGTTATAAGATTTATTAATGGTTATGATATGAATGATGGTATTTTAGGTGTTAGTGACTATAGCAAAAAAGAACTTAATTTTTTTCAAGAAAATAATCAAATTTCTGGCTGGAAAATCGTTGATAGTCAAATTACTTATAATACTATTCAAAATCCAAACTACATATATCCCCAGTCAACTGTTGATATTGAGTTATTTGTAGAGAGAGAATCGGGATACTATTTATATAAAGTTATTCTACCAATAATTATTATTTTGGTAGTTTGCTGGTCATCAGTATGGATTGTGCCAAAAGAATTGGAGTCAAAATTAACAATAACTATTGTTTGTTTATTATCACTAATAGCTTACAATTTTGTAATTGATAGCGAATTACCAAAACTCGAGTACCTAACAATTATTGATTGGATTGTGTTAGCTTCTTACTTTTATGCTGCATTGCCGAATATTTTAGGAATTTATTTCTTTAATTTGTATAAAAGTAATGATCATGCAAAATTAAAAAAGTATGAAGTGATTGCTAAAAAATATGGATTATTTTCTTATTTACTATTTGTATTTTTAATTATTATCTTAAATGTATCGCTAAATGCAGAAAATGCTTCAGCTATGTTCTCTTGGATGTCATAAATATTTGTCCAATTTAGAATAATCTATTTCACAGGAAATTTGTAACAAGTGATCTTATATTTATTCTGTAAGGCAAAAAGTCTTACAGAAAGGATAAAAAGATGACTTTAAAACAATACTTAATAGCTGGTGTTGTAGAACAAGCTATTGTTCTAGGAGTAATTTTACCAGCTACTGGATGGTGGTTTAGCTTTTTTGCTTTAACTGCTGTTTGGAACTTAGTTGCTGGTGGATTTAGAAAGTAACTATGTTTGGCATAAAAAAATAGATCTGGGAGAAGTATAACTCCCAGATCATGAAATTTACTTACCAACTATTTACCAACGAATGCAATTACAGACAGAAACAAATAGAAACAAAATATAAACATTCGAGCTTGAATAACTTTTTTAATGATATAAAACCTAGACTTATCAAAGGGCCTGTAGCTCAGTTGGTTAGAGCAGTACACTCATAATGTATTGGTCCCTGGTTCGAGTCCAGGCGGGCCCACCAAATTGTACATTAAAAAATTTATTATTTATTTGAGAATTCCTCTAAAGTCTTAAACAATGCATTGATATCACCATCATTGCTACTCAGAACAGATGCAAATTCCTCCTTTTGAGTTCTTGCTAAACTTAATCCTTCAATAATCAGATCTCTTATTAACGGCTGATCTTGATTTTTTGTATAAATTCTCCAATCAATTTTAATTTCAGGCCTTTCACTTGTTGCTTTTAGTGTGCTATTAACAATAGTGTAATTTTTATTTAATACCTCTTTTCCGTATACATCAATTTCAGGATTTGTGTATTCAGCCAATCTACTTGAAAAACTTTTTAAAAAATAATCTTCAAACTTTTCTAAGTATTCTTTTTTTTCACTATCACTTAAATTTTTTCTAGTCGCACCTAATGTGTAAAAACCAATTCCTTTAATATCAACAGTATCTTTTGCAATCATCTTTAGCTTTTCAATTTTTTCTTCTTTAGTTATATTTTCAGATAGAAGTTCAGATGCTCTATTAACTGTTGATTGAACAAAGATATCTGCTTCTAAAGCAGCTATATTATTCGTAAATAGATTTAATATAAAAATTATGCTTAATAATTTTTTAATCATTATTATTCAGTAAATTTTTTAATCTTCTATTTCTTCCCAGTCACTATCGTTTTGTGTATCTGTGATAACTTTGGAATTAAGTATTTTTTGTTGTCTATCTTGCAGATAGAGACTTTTTACAGATGCATAAAAATCTATTGAATTTTTTTCTAAGTTCTCTAACGAGTCATAATTTTTAGCTCTAAAATCTACTCCAGCAGTAACCTTTGAAGCATAATAATCAAAGTCTCTAAAATAATGTGTATCATTTTGAACAGTTACATTATACCAAGCATCTCCTCCAACAAAATTAGTAACTGAAGCAACAGCATCTCTAGCTGTACTAGGACCTAATACTGGCAATACTATATAGCAACCAGGGCCTATACCATGAAACGCAAATGTTTGACCGTAATCTTCTTTCTCATATTCGTCAAAGCCAATTAATGTTGCAATATCAATTAAACCTAAAATACCAACTGTAGTGTTAATGATAAATCTAACAGTATTTTCACCTGCTTTGCCAAACTCACCTTGAAGTATGTTGTTTGGAATAGTGACCACGTTTGATAAATTATCTAGAGAATTGCTTACTCCGCTTTTAACTGGAGTTGGTAAAGTTCTGTAAACACTTGCAACTGGCTTAAAAATAATTTTATCTAAACCTTGATTTAAAGCAAAAGAAGCCCGGTTAAAGCCTTCCCAGCACTCTTTAATTTCTGCAGGATTATTTTTCTTTAATAATAATTCACCATCAGAGGATGCACTAACATTGACAGTTAGCGCTAAAGTTGTAATTAAAGTAATTAAAATTTTTTTAATCATTTAGGAACTTATAATATAATCTGTTCTTAAGTAAATTAACATTTAATCTTAAATTTAGCATAAATGTGGCATAAAATATCAAATAATTACTCTCCAAACTTTAATCCAATTAAGAGAAGGCATAATAAAATTAAATATGTTGTGATTCATTATACAGGAATGAAAAGTGAAGCTGCTGCAATAAAAAAATTATGTGATGAAAATGAAAATGTCAGTTCAAACTATTTTATAAAAAAAAATGGCGAGATAATAAACCTTGTTCCTGATCTGTATGAGGCTTGGCATGCTGGAAAATCCAGATGGAATAATCATATTTCATTAAATAAAAATTCTATAGGAATAGAAATACATAACCCTGGTCACGCACATGGTTATAATGATTTTTCACCTAAACAAATTAATTCACTTAAATTTTTGTTAAAAAAACTAATAAGGAAATATAAAATAGAAATAAAGAATATCTTAGGTCATTCAGATATTGCACCTGAAAGAAAAAAAGATCCGGGAGAAAAATTTCCTTGGCAAAAATTTGCTAAACTTAATCTTGCTATTTGGCACAGTCTTCATGAGTTAGATCTAAAAAGATATAGAAAAGAAAAATTAAATAAAAGTGATGAAAAAAAATATTTAGAAAATATTTATAAAATCGGTTATAAAAAAATTGAAAAATTAAACCTTAAATCAAATAGAATTTTAATCACAAAAGCTTTCCAAAGAAGATTTAGACAGAGTCTTATTAATGGTATTCCTGATAAAGAGTGCTTATTGATAAGCAAAAGCCTTTTAAAACCATAATTAAAAACTGTTGTAATTTTTTTATTAAATTATAAATGTAATGGGCCAGATAAATGACTTATCGCTTTAATTTATTTTAAAGAGGAAAGTCCGGGCTCCACAAGGATACAGTGCCAGGTAACACCTGGCAGGGGTAACCCTAGGGACAGTGCCACAGAAAATAAACCGCCATAACATGGCAAGGGTGAAAAGGTGTGGTAAGAGCACACCGGTTCTATTGGTAACAATGAACGCTGGAAAACCCCACTGGGAGCAAGACTAAGTAGAGATGACATTGTTGAAAAACTAAAAGCCATCCTTGGCTCGTCATCAGGGTTAGTTGCTTGAGCTTAGGAGAGATCCTGAGCCTAGACAAATGATAAGTTTTAATGACAGAACCCGGCTTATAGTTTATCTGGCAAATCATCTCTAAAATTTAAATAAATGTTCACGTTTTGATTCACTTCTTTAAAATAAGCAATTGTCTAAAATAATTCTAAATTGAGGGTATTGACTCTATAATTAAAAACCCATAATATCCCATATATTCCCAATTAAGGGTATATAAAAGTTTATGGATTATGTTTTTATCGAGTTACGAAAACAAATTGGACAAGAAAGGAAGGGTGTCGGTGCCTGCAAATTTTAGATCTTATCTATCCAACCTCGGTTACAATGGAGTAATTTGTTACCCATCATTTAATAATCAATCTATAGAAGCTTGGCCGCAGGACAGAATTGAGAAGATTTCAAATACAATTGACTCATTAAATCCTTTTGAAGAAAAAAGAGATTTTTTTGCAACATCTATATTATCAGAAAGTGTTAATTTACAATTTGATAGCGAAGGAAGAATTTCACTCACATCAAAATTATTAAAACATGCAAAAATTAAAAATAGCATGTTATTTGTTGGTCAAGGTAAAACATTTCAAATTTGGGAACCAACAGCTTTTGAAAAATTTAAGGTTAATGCAAAGAAAAAGTCAAATTTAAATCGTGCTAACCTTAAGTGGGAGCATCAATTAAATAAATAACGGGGGATAATAAGATGACAATTAATTTTAAAACACCAGAAATAAAAGAGCTACAACCAAGACTTTTAGTATTAGGAGTTGGTGGAGCGGGCGGAAATGCAATAAATGAAATGATAGATAATGGCATGCAAGGAGTAGAATTTGTTGCGGTGAATACGGATGCGCAAGATCTTAAACATAGTAAAGCAAAAGCAAAAATACAAATAGGATTAAACTTAACGAAAGGTTTAGGAGCTGGTGCAAAAATAGATATTGGTCAAGCTGCAGCTGATGAGTCTTTAAATGAAATTATAAATACTTTGCAGGGAGCAAATATGGTTTTTATAGCTGCTGGAATGGGAGGTGGAACTGGAACTGGAGCTGCACATGTAATTGCAAGAGCAGCTAAGGAGTTAAATATTTTAACAGTAGGTGTCGTTACACTCCCGTTTTTATATGAAGGTCCTTCAAGAATGAGAAGAGCTCAACAGGGGCTTGAAGAATTGAGAAAACATGTAGATACAATTATTGTAATTCCTAATCAAAATTTATTTAAAATTGCAAATGAACAGACTACTTTTAAGGAATCTTTCAATCTTTCAAATAATGTTTTAATGCACGGGGTACAAAGCGTTACAGATTTAATGGTTAGACCAGGAATTATAAACTTAGATTTTGCTGATGTTGAAACTGTAATGGCATCTATGGGTAAAGCAATGATGGGAACTGGGGAGTCAGAAGGAGATGGCAGAGCTATGAAAGCTGCAGAAATGGCAATTAGCAATCCTTTAATTGATGATTATACATTAAAAGGTGCAAAAGGATTATTGGTTAATATTACTGGGGGTGAAGATCTTAAGCTTTTTGAGGTTGATGAAGTAGTTAACAAAATAAGATCTGAAGTAGACGTAGAAGCCGAAGTTATCATTGGAGCTATAACAGACCCATCCCTTGATGGAAAAATAAGAGTTTCAATTGTTGCAACTTCTTTGGATGGCCAACAGCCTGAGTCAAAATCAGTAATCAATATGGTTCATAGAATACAAAACAGAAACCCAGGTTATTCTGATTTTTCTAATATTGGTCCAACACCATCATTTAATTTTTCAACTAATGCATCAGGGCCAATATCACATGGTGCTAATGCTTTGAAGCTTGAAAATGAAGTTGAGTCCGAAACTGTTAGCCACCAATCAGTTAATGAGGATATTAATCAAACAAATAACCAATATCATGAAGAGTTGATAAAAAGTTATCAAGCAGAAGATGTTGTAGAAAATACCTCAAATGATGAGGAAATTTCTTTTACTCAAGAAGCAACTCAAGATCAAAAAATATCAGAAAATGAAGATGACACTAACAACGATCTAAGTGAATTTGGAGTGGATTCCAATTCACCAGATTTATTTAATAATGATAGTAAACCATCTAATTCAAATGATCTATTGTCAGCAGAAGATGATGATCAAGAAGATGATTTAGAAATACCTGCATTTTTAAGAAGACAAAAAAATTAATGGTCTTCGAAAAAATAAATGGAAGCCACCATAGTATCGGATAATGTTAAGCATTACCCTGTACTGCTAAAAGAAATTATTAGCGTTATTTCCCCTCAACATGGTGGCACATTTATTGATTGTACTTTCGGACAGGGAGGGTACACAAAGGAAATCCTTAAGTATCAAAATACTAAAGTAGTTGGTTTAGATAGAGATATTAATTGTGAAATTATAGGAAAAAAAATTCAAGAAAATTTTCCAAACCGTTTTATATTTAAGAATTTAAGATTTAGTAAAATAAATAATCTTAAATTAAAAAATGAAGATATAAAAGGTATTATCTTTGATTTAGGCT
>CABYPE010000023.1 GCA_902520685.1 uncultured Pelagibacteraceae bacterium
AATATCGACACAGTGACCACAGCCATCACACCTAGTCATGTATACAAAAGTTGACATAATTTTTATTTTTCTCCTTTTTTTATTAACATATTAATAGTGTTTTGGCTCTTCTCTTTTTATACCCAGGCCAAATTGCTCAGGTGCATCTGCAGGTGGTGGTAAATTATCTCTTGAACCATCTGCTTCAGCTAAATTTTTTTGAATAGCTGCTCCAGGTTTGTAAAACATGTGTGCAAATTTAGACCAATAAACTCCACCAAACAAAATTAAGTTTGATGCAATAAATAAAATTAAAAATAAGTACGCTATTCCCATTTGACCATTAAGTTGAGTATAAGACCATGCCAAACCAAATGTTGAACAAGCAAGTAATGCTAATACAAATAAATCTGCTTTAATAATTCTATACCAAGGATGAGCTTCTGCAGAAACATCTACTCTTAAAAAAAACCAGAACCAATAACCACCTAAACAAGTTAAAATTGCACCTACATGCCAAAGTATTGACCATGTTTCCGAATTCGATTTACCTGCACCCGTATAACAAAAAACTAAGACTGCAGATGATATCCAAAACAAAATTGTTCCATACATTCCAAGGACGTGAGCTAATCTTCTTTTTCCAAAACCAAGTTCGGATGTTGTTCCAATATCAACTACAGCTGTTTTAGCGATAATTGATGTTTTCTCACCTATTCCCAATTCTTTAGTTGCGGCTAATTTTGCCTTTTTTGCATTATTAAAAAAGTAAGTTAAATTTTTATGATGAATCATTTGAATAATTGTTCCAACTGCAATTAGAAGCACCATTGTAATAATAAAACCTTGCATCGCCATTGGTGCTATAGTTTCAGCTAAAACAGAAAATGGGTTGTTAGTTAACATATCCGCCTTATGTTATTTTATTTTTGAATAATTTTAAAGATGTCTAATCTATAAAAAAAAATAGATCAATTATTAACTGTGACTTATTCAGTCTTAAAAACAGCCTATTTATCCCTCTTATAATGTTGTTTATTAGGGATGACAGATCTTATTCCTCCTTGAGGATTCTCAACATCTCCTTCTCTTCTTGGAATTAAATGAAAATGACAATGTAGAATCGATTGACCTGAAACTTTTCCGATGTTTGTTCCTAAGTTAAAACCTTTTACTGTTTGGTCTTTAATTAAAATTTCCTCTTTAACTGTCTTAATTAATTCATCACATGCAATCAATTCATCTTTAGTCAAATCAAAATAATTTTTAATATGTCTTTTAGGAATTATAAGACAATGATCTTTAGAAACAGGATAAGAGTCATAACTTGCATAAGCTAAATTATTCTTTTGGGCATATCCACTTTCATTAACATTACAAAACAAGCATGGATTATTTGGATCCTTCATATTTCTAAAATTTGTATGTTTTGCAACTTTTTATAGCAGATTGATAATATTTCGATAAAACTTTAAACTTATTAAGATTTTTTCTTTTCCAATTAATTTCTTTAATTGTTTTGACAGACGCAACACCTTTTCCAGAGCCTATTAGTAATATTTCATCATAACTATTTATATCTTTTAGCAATATATCTTTTTTTATTATCTTTCTTATTTTAGTTTTAAAAAATTTATAAGTATTTCCCTCATAACAATCTTTTTTGGGTGTAAAAAATTTTTGATCTTTAATAAATAATAAATTTGAAGTTCCAGTTTCTAATAATTTCTTATTAGACACCAATGCAATATCTGATTGAGAGTTATCCATTTTAGATAAATAAGATAAGATTTTTTTGTATTTAAGATTTTTAAATTCTGGTTTTTTTCTTTTTAATTTTACTAATTTCAAATTAAAATTTAATTTTGGTTTTACTCTTTTTCTTAAAGATATTGAAATGATTTTCTTATTTATAGCAATTCTCAATAAATGATTATATTTCCTCTTTTTGGATAAATTTTTATTAATTATTTTTAAAATATCTGATTTTAAAGATTTTTTTTTTATTTGATATTTTTTTAAAGATAAAATTAAATTTTTTAAATGACTATCAAAAAATAAAATTTTCGCTGGTATACCAAAAATCCACATCGTTGTAAAAATTCCATGATCTCCCCAAAGATCTTGGAATTTTATTTGTTTTAAGTCTTTAAGCTGATAAGATTTTTTTAATAAGTAAGTTACCATTGATAGTTAAAAAAGATTCTGGGTGAAATTGAAATCCATAAATTTTTTCCTTTTTATTTTCAAATGCCATTGCGACTTTTGAAATTAAACATCTCATAGTTATCTCAAAATTATTAGATTTGAAAGGTTCTTTTAATTTTAAAGAATGATACCTGCCGACTTTAAATATTTTTCCTTTTTTGAATATAGATTTATTATTTATTACTTTTACATTTGATTGAAAACCATGATAAATCTTTTTTTGTTCAACAATTTTTGCACCTTCACAAAATAAAATATGTTGAAATCCTAAACAGATCCCTATTATTTTCTTTTTACCTTTATATTTTTTGTAAATTTTTGATGTAATTGGATAATTTTTAGGATTACCTGGTCCAGGTGAGAAAATTATTGTCGATGCTTGCTTAATTTTATTTTCACTAACTTTATCATAATTATCACACTCAACTTTATCAAATAAAGAAAATTGATGAACCACATTATGTGTAAAGGAATCGTTATGATCAATAACGTAAATCATTTAAATAAATCTATTAACGCTTTAGCTTTAAGAAAATTCTCGTTAAATTCATGATTGGCATTACTATCAACGACAACACCTGAGGCAACTGAAATTTCAGATATATTTTTAAAATTTAAAATTGATCGTATGATTATATTAAATCTCATATCACCATTGAATTTTATGTAACCAAAACTCCCTGTATAAATATTTCTATTTTCTTTTTCCTGATTATTTAAGAGGTTTAACGTATTTATCTTTGGACACCCAATAACCGAACCTCCTGGCATCATTGCTTTAATTATTTCAAAATTATTTATATTTTTTTTTAATTTCCCCTTGATGAGGCTAACATAATGAAAAAGGTCTTTATATTCTTCAACGATTTTTTGTTTAGTTAATTTTACAGAACCCGCTTTGCAAATTCTTGATAAATCATTTCTTTCCATGTCGACAATCATATTGTGTTCTTTGGTTTCTTTTAGATTTTTTCTAAAATAACTTAATGCTTTTATTTTATTTAAGTGCGTCGTTTTTTTTACAGTTCCAGCTATTGGTTTTGTAGATATATCAGTTCCTATTTTTGTAATTAAATTTTCGGGAGAACAGCTAATTATTGAGTAATTATTGTCTTTAATCATAAAGGCCTCTGGAGCTAAATTAGATCTAGATAACCTTGAAAAAAAATCTAATGGATTAATTTTTGATTTAGTTTTGTATTTAGTACAAATTTTAATTTGGTACGTTTCGCCACTTTTTATTTTTTTCTTAAATTTGTTGAATATTTTTGTATAGTTTTTTCTATTAATATTGATTTTAAATTTTCCAGAATTAAAATTTTTAAAACCATACTTAAAGTTATTACTAAGTTTAATTTTTTTTTCTGGTTTATAAAAGATACCCTTAGGAAAGTTTAAATTTTTTTGTTTAGGAACTTTTACATCAATTAAATTGTTTAATAACTCATATCCAAAAAAACCAATAAAAAGGTCGGTATTTTTTGATTTTTTTTTATTTTTTTTATGTAGAAAAGTTTTAATATTTTTATTATTTAAAATAATTTTTTTTGAGAAATCGGTATAAAGATTAAATCCTTTTTGAGATTTATAAACAATATAGGGTTTTCCTGATTGATGTATTTCTGCTAAATGATTTTGTTTGTTCAATTTATTCTGTTTTTAATCTCAAAACTGGTTCTTCCTTAATTGGTAGATGTATTATTGCTGCGAATATAGATAAAGCAATTGCTAAATACCACGCATAATCATATGACCCATACAGATCATGAAATAAACCTCCTAAATATGCACCAAAGAAAGAGCCTATTTGATGACTTAAAAAAACAATCCCATACAACATTCCAAGATATTTAGTACCAAACAAATGTGCAACTATTCCACTTGTTGCTGGCACTGTAGACAACCATAAAAAACCAAAGCTAGCCCCAAATAAAAACGCACTTAAATTACTTGCAGGAGTAAATATAAAAAGAATTATAGAAACGCCTCTTAGAAAATAAATTCCACTAAGAATAATTTTTTTACTCATTTTTGCTGAAAGGTAACCACTCAACAAGGAGCCAAAAATGTTGAATAAACCAATTAATGAAAGAATAGCAGCTGCAGTCCAGCTCTCTAATCCTCTATCGATAACATATTTAGGCACATGAGTTCCAACTAATGTAATATGAAAACCACAAACAAAAAAACCTGATACTAACAAAATATAACTTTTATTTTTAAAGGCTTCTGTTAGCGCCTCTTTAAATGATTGATTTGATGATTTTTCAGCACTTTCAGAATCGGATGGAGATCTACAAAAATATGCTGCAATTAAACCGGTGAGTAAGAAAAGAGAAAAAATGAATAAAGTATAATTCCAACCAAATTCAGATAAAGAATAATTAGTAAAAATTGGAGAAAGAAAATAACCAAAAGATCCAACAGCAGTAACAAAACTCATTGCAATTGTCCTAGTTGATAATGGAAAATGTTTACCTACTATTGACATTGGAATACTTATTGCAGTACCACCAAGTCCAATTCCTATTAATAAACCCATATGGATTTGAAAGAAGATTCCAGTGTTTGGGCCTGTATATAAAAAATATAAACCTAAAGTATAAAATATAAATGCAGATATAATAGCTTTATGACCACCATATCTGTCTGCTATTGCACCAAAAATAGGTCCTGTTAAACCCCACATCAGCATTTGAATTCCGATAGCTAAACCAAAAGCGGTATTACTGATATTCAAACTTTCATTAAAATCCATAAAGAACAGACCAAAAGTTTGTCTCACACCAAGCGAGATTAAAACAACAAAACATGCTGCAAATAAAGTTACGACAGCAGTTTTAGATTTAAAAAATTTTTCTGATGTCATTTTAAATGTTTTAATGCTTGTTTAATGTCAGCTATTAAATCATTTGGATCTTCAAGACCTATGTGTAATCTAACAAGATGCTCATTTTTTGCTAAATTCATATACTTCCTTTTACCTGTTTCTCTAAATTCTTGATGCAAAACTAAACTTTCAAAACCTCCCCAGCTATAACCATAACCAAAAAGCTTAAGTGAATTAACAAATTTTCTTACAGAATTAACATTTTTAGATTTTATTTGTAAGCCCATTAAACCTGAAGCACCCGAGTAATATTTCCTCCACATCCTAAAATTATCAGAGTCTTTTTTATAAGGATATAATAATTTAAATTTATTATTCTTTGATAAAAAGGCAGCCACTTTTTTTGCATTTTCTCTATGGCGATCTAATCTAACATCAAGAGTTCGTAAACCACGAGTTATTAAATACGCATCATCTGGCCCTAATCTTAAACCTGTAATTCTTTCGGCATTGTACACTTTTGAAAAAACTTTTTGGTTAACTGCTAAACTTCCACCCATTACATCGGAATGACCTGAATAATATTTGGTAGCAGAAACTATCGACATATCAAAACCAAATTTAATTGGTTTAAAATAATATGGAGTAGCCCAAGTATTATCTATTGCTGTTAAAATTTTATTTTTTTTTGCAATAGAAATTATTTTTCCTAAATCTTGAAATTCAAATGAATTACTTCCAGGATTTTCAACAAATATTAATTTAGTTTTTTTTGTAATATTTTTTTCTAATGTTTTTAGATCAATTGGATTATAAAAAATTGTTTTAATATTGAATTCTTTTAAAAATTTTTCTGTGAGTAATCTTGTTGGACTATATACTGGGTCTGCAACAATAATTTCATCCCCTGGACGCGTAACACTAAATATAGCTAAAAAAACAGCTCCAAAACCTGTCGGAGTTGTGAATACATGGTAGCTTTCTTCAAGTTTAGTAAGTATTTTTTGTAAAATATATGTTGTAGATGTTCCTTGTCTTCCATAATCATAGTGACCACCTGTGGGGTTTTTTTTAGCTTTACTTTGAGTTTTTCTAATATCCTTCATTGATTTAAAAATAATCGTTGAAGCTCTTACAACTGGTGGGTTTACTGACTGATTGTGAAAGTCTTTAGCAGTATGCTTTAAAAAAGTTTTAAAGGAATTAGACATAAAAAAATTGATAACTTATGTCGACAATGCTATATCCCGCTAGTAATTTCAATTAAATTATAACTAAAGGATAAGATGGGATACCCAAAAAAACATAGAGGCCGAAGGAAACAAGGGTCTAAAAAAAGAAGAGCCAAAAGAAAAAATAAGAAAAAATAATTTCCAATGGAACAGATCAGTAAGGTTAAATCTATAAGTATATGGGTTTTTATTGTACCATTCATAGCTGTAAATACTTGCTTAATTCTCACAACTCAATTTCATGATTTTAACTTAATACCTCACCAATACAGAGTTTCTTATCCTTTTCCTTATATAGACGGTGGTGTTTCTATTAGTAGGACTGCAAGGTATTTTCCAACTTATTTAATTTTTAAACCTGCAATGTTTTTTACAGCATATCTTCTAATTATTTATTGGTTGAATAATAGAAAAATAATTAATCATTTTGATAATACGAATAAATATAAAAATAAAATTTTATACTTTGGTATAGCCTCAGCTATTGCATTAGTTTTACATTCCATTTTCCTGGGAATTAAATTTGATAACGATCTTTATAAATTATTTAGAAGAATAATAATGTTCGTATTTATTATTTTTGAAGTAGTTGCCCAGACTTATTTGGTTTTGGCCTTATATTCTATTAAAGAGAAAATATTTACATATATTAATGAAACCATTTTAAAACTTAAATTAATTTTGGTTAGTATACTTGTTATTGTAGCTGTTATCAGTATACCAATTATTAGTTTACCTGGAGATAATTTTCTTGGGATAAATTTAAAATTCTTAAAACACGCATTAGAATGGGACTATTTTCTAGGGGTCATAACCTTTTATCTTTTAACCTTTTTAATGTGGAAAAAAAATTAGTTTAAAACTTTATTTAATTCTAAAAAACTTTTAAATGGGGTATATTTCTTTGTTTTTCTCTTTGCTCTTAAGGTTATCCTTTTAGTTTCATTTGAGTCTAGAAAATACATTTTTTCAAATGAATTTAAAAAATTTTCACTATCATTTTGCCTATATAAGAAACCTCTTTCATTTTCACCAATAAATTCTTTTCTACCAGATGGACAATCACTACAAAGAATTGGTATACCCATATATGCAGCATCAATCATGGCTAAACTTGATCCTTCCCATATCGAAGTTGAAATATAGTAATCCGATTTTTTTAAATATTTATAAATATTCAATTCGTGATCAATTAGTTTAACTTTTTCTAAAATGTCTAATTCTTTAATCAAATTTTTTAAATCATTTTTTTCTTCTCCACTACCAATTATTAATAGTTTTATATCTTTATATTTGTAGGTAAGTTTTTGGAAATTTTTTATTAAAAAAGAATAATTTTTTTGTTTGGTCATTCTCCCAATTGAAATCAAGATTTTACTTTCATGAAAAAAATTATCATTAACAACATCATTTTTTAATTTATTAAGATCACTTATGATTAAATGAGGGTCTTCAATTACTTTAATTTGTTCTTCGCTAAAAATTCTATAGTCTATAAATACTTGTTTCAGTTCTTGTGATGGACAAATTATTTTAAATATTCTTTTTGATGAAATTTTCCAGATTGTTTTTCTTAAGAAATTTAATTTAGGATGACCTGCTACGTGTAAAATTAGTTTAGTTTTAAAATTAAATAAATTAAAAATTGTTAATGGAAGAGAGCTAATTAAATGAACTATCAAAAAATCAGGTTTTTGTTTTTTTATTAAGTTTAATAATGGAAAAAAGGAGAAAAGAAAAATTAATAGGTATGAAAGTCTACTTTTTATAAATCCAATTTTATTCCAAAATTTTAAAAATCTTAAAAATTTAAAGTCATATATTGAAACTTTATCAAGATTAAATAACTCTTTATAATTATCCCATTCTCCAAAAACATTTATTATGTTTGTGTTATGCATGGAATATTTATTAATGCTATTAATACTATTAATTACATTTTGAACAGTGCCTACTTTAGAAATAAAGGGTGACCAAACAAAAATACTTTTTTTATCTGCACTCATTCTAATAAGCTTTATACAGATAATTTTTCCATTCTGTTAATATTTTTGAACTTATTAATGAGTCTTTCCAAGTCATATTTGGGAATTTACAATAATTATTGTTTTGCTGTATCTCATCAGATGCTGCTTTAATTGTATTTGCATATACCGAATATTTTGATGAAATTTTTTTTATATAATTTTTTTCACTTGTTGAAACTTCAAATGAAGTATTTTGATTCGGAAGCCATGGATTTGGAATAATTATTTTTCCTTTCTTGCCATAAATAACTGTTGGCTCAGTTAAATTTTTTTTTATTGAAATCTTTAATTCAGCTTCAAAAAGTTGATGAAATTTAATTTTTAAACTACCTTCATCATCAGTTCCCCTAAAATTAATCTTTCTATGAACATCAATTATATCATATGAGGTCTCTTTGTTTTGATTTTCAAATATTTTTGCTATTAAAACTACAAATGATACTGGATAACAACCTATATCATAGATAGCACCTCCTCCAAATTTCTTATTAAAGAGTCTATGTCTTGGCTTAAGTTTTAGCATTGGATTCACCCTAAACCCAAAACTAGATTCTATTCTTATAATATTGCCTATTTCATTATTTAAAATTTTATTAACTATTTCATTTGTTTGGGGGTGTGATCTGTATGCAATATTCTCTAAAAAAAAAACTTTTGATTTGTTCAATTGATCAAACACTTTTTTTGACTCACCTTTTGTTAGTGTCATTGGTTTTTCACATAAAATTCCCTTATTTGCTTCAGAAATTTTTATTATCAAATCAGCATGCTTATTATTTAAAGTTGCTATATATAATGCATCTATTTCATTACAGTTAATCAAATCTTCATATGAGTTAAATTGACAATTATTTGGGATATCAAATTTTTCTCCAAATATAAAATTTTTATTTTTTGATAGACTTGCAATAGATGTTAATTTTGCATTTTCAACTTCTTTAATAGCCTTAGCAAACGAATTAGCAGCTTTTCCTAAACCTAATATTCCCCATCTGACCATAAAATTTTTTTTTAAAAAAATTTATTAGATTATCCATCCACCTCCAAGAACCTTATGTCCTTGATTGTCAAGATCATAAAAAACACAAGCTTGACCTGGTGAAATTCCATCTTCAAAATTTTTTAAATTAACTTCAGCAGAATTATTTGGTTTTATTTTAACTCTAGCATCTAATAACTTTCCTGTTGATCTAACTTTAACTAAAATATCTTTTGAAAATTGCTTATCATCAACGAGTAAATTTAAATTATCAATGTTGATTTGTTTTTTTCCAAGTTTTTTTCTTGGACCAACTATAATTTCATTTTTATCAGAATTAATTTTTAAAACATAAAGTGGTTCTGTGTTCGAAACTTTAATTCCTTTTCTTTGGCCAATAGTAAAATTGATGATTCCATCATGCACACCAAGAACTTTACCATTGAGGTCTTTTATGTTCCCTTTTTTAAAAGAGTCTGGTCTAAATTTTCTAATCACAGACGCATAATCTCCATTTGGTACAAAACAAATATCTTGGCTGTCTGGCTTATTAGCAACATTTAATTCTAATTTTTTTGCAATAGATCTTGTTTCATCTTTTAACATTCCTCCAAGAGGAAATCTTAAATAATTTAATTGTTCTCGTGTAGTGTTAAATAAAAAATAACTTTGATCTCTATTTTCATCTATGGCACGATACATATTTGTTTCAGAGCCGTTGGTAACGCTTTTGACATAGTGACCAGTTATTAAAGCATCAGCTTTTAATTCTTTTGAAACCTCAAATAAATCTTTAAATTTTACAGTTTGATTACATTTCACACAAGGAATAGGAGTTTCACCTTTTAAATAACTTTCCACAAAATTATCAATAACTCCCTCTTTAAATTTATTCTGGTAATATAAAATTTTATGCTCGATATTTAATTTGTTGGCAACTCTTTTTGCATCCATAATATCTTGACCTGAACA
>CABYPE010000024.1 GCA_902520685.1 uncultured Pelagibacteraceae bacterium
ATTGCTCTGTGCAATATGTCATTTTTATTTGTAGCAACGATTAGTTTATCAATTGGAAGACCTAGTTTTTTTGCTAAGTAACCAGCATAAATATCACCAAAGTTTCCTGTTGGAACAGAAAAAGATAAAGGTTGATCATTTCCAACTTTGAAATAAGCGTAAAAATAATACACCGATTGAGCAATAATTCTTGCCCAATTAATTGAATTTACACCCGACATATTAATTGCTCTAGAAAATTTTTCGTCATTGAACATTGCTTTTACTAAATTTTGACAATCATCAAAATTACCCTCTACTGCAATATTAAATACGTTACTCTCTTCATGTATTGTCATTAGTTTTCTTTGCACTGGTGAAATTTTATTATTTGGGTGCAATACAAAAATATTTAAATTACTTTTTCCTTTTAAGGCATCTATAGCAGCTGCACCAGTGTCGCCTGAAGTTGCTACTATTATATTAATTTTTTTTTGATCACGTCCTAAATGATATTGATAAAAATTACCTATTAATTGCATAGCGATATCTTTAAAAGCTAGTGTTGGACCATGAAATAGTTCTAAAACTTTTAGTTCTCCTAGATCAGAGATTTTTACAACATCATTTGATCTGAAACTTGAGTACGATTTTGAAATCATAGAGATTAGGTCATCTTTAGACATAAAATCTCCTATAAATGGATAAATTATTTCAGCAGCTAAATCATTGTAACTAAGGTTTTTTAGATTATCTAATTCCTCTTTTTTAAATTGTTTAATTGATTTAGGAACAAAGAGACCTCCATCGTCTGCCAAACCTTTAAGGAAAACATCTTTAAAAGTAAAGTTTTTTTGATTATTTCTTGTACTGATATAATTCATTTAATAATTCTTTTTTCTAAAATATAAATATAACAAAAGAATTGAAATCGCTAATGAAAACCAAGTAAGAGCATATTTTTGATGATTATTAGAAATATTGGCAGTAATCTTTTTTGGTTTGGGAACTTGATAATTTCCATTTAAATAAATTATATATTTAGAAAATTCTTTGCCTGTAAATTTTAATATGTCCTCTCTATTTAAACTAAACCAATAATTTTCATCTAAATCATTATCTGGTTTAAAAATATTTTTTCTTCCTTGTAATTTTAAAGTTCCAATTATATCATTTTCATCAAATACATTAATCTCTTGAGAGTTTTTTTTTTCAAAAGGTATCCAACCTCTATTAATCAAATAATTAGTATCATTAATTAAAATTGGATTTATAACTTCAAAACCTGGCGTTCCAGTATCGTTTAGATTGTATAAATAAATTTGTTTCTCTAAATCTATTGACCCTGATGTTTTTATTTTAAGATAATTTTCTACGTTAGACTTTGTTAATTCAACAGGTGGATTTTTTAAAGAATTTTCAATTTCTAATATTAAATTGTTCTTCCAATTTAAACGAACAATTTGCCATGAACCTAAGGCAACAAAAACTAAAATAAAAAAAATTACAAATACTGAAAATAAAAACTTATGTTTCAAAGAGTATAAATTAACTTCCCCAGATATAAATTGCTGCAAACAAAAATAACCACACTACATCAACAAAATGCCAATACCAAGCTGCAGCTTCAAATCCAAAATGATGATCTTTTGTAAAGTGCCCTCTTTTACCTCTAAACAGACATACAGCTAAAAATATTGTACCAACAAGTACATGGAAACCATGAAATCCTGTTGCCATATAAAATACTGAGCCATAAATATGATCCGAGAAAGAAAATGATGCATGCTGATACTCATAAATTTGCAATAGAGTAAAACAAAAACCTAAAATTACTGTTAGCCATAAACCTTGAATGAAACTTTTTCTATCACCTTCAATCAATGCATGATGTGACCAAGTTACAGTCGTTCCTGATAAAAGTAATATTAAAGTATTTATTAAAGGAATGTCCCAAGGGTCAAATGTTTCTATGTCTTTTGGAGGCCAAACATTTCCAACGAACTCATTAGGAAAAAGACTTACATCAAAATAGGCCCAAAACCATGCTACAAAAAACATAACCTCAGATGCTATAAATAAAGTCATTCCATATCGATGATGAATTTGTACAACTGGTGTGTGATGACCTTGGTGCTCAGCTTCAATTACAACATCTCTAAACCACATGTAAGCTCCGTATATCAAAAGTGCAAATCCAATGTACATACCCCATGAAATATCTGTATGAAGATAATAAACTGAGCCCAGAGCAAGAATTAGACATGAAAATGAAACATAAATAGGCCAAGGACTTGGGTCTACTAAATGATAATCGTGTTTTTTTTCAGCTGACATTTTTTTGAATTATGATTGTTTATAATAATCTGTCGAGAAAAATGTATAAGACATAGTTACATCCTCTAAGTTTTTTACTGTTGGATCATTGACCATTTCGGGGTCTAAGTAAAAAGTCATCACATATGTCGCTTTTTCTCCTGCTTTTAATTCCTGTTTTTCAAAACAAAAGCAACCTAATTTACTATAGTATTTTCCAAAACTTGAAGGTGAAACATTAAAACTGGCAACACCAGCTGTGGGTTCGTTACTATAATTCTCGACTTCAAACTCAATCTTATTGACCTCACCAACTTTCACCTCAATAACGTTAGTTTTAGCTTTAAAATCCCACGGTAAATTGTTCACATTAGTATCAAATCTAACACTAACTACTTTATTTAACACTATTTTTGGAGCGTCATTAGAAATTTGAGTAGTTCCACCAAAACCAGTTACTCTGCAAAATAGGTCATATAAAGGTACAGCTGCATATGACAAGCCTAACATAAAAATAAAAATTCCCGATAATATTAAAGGGGTTAAATTCTTTTTTTGCATCATATTGATCTGTCGAATACTCCAGTATTATAAAGCGTAAAAAAGAAAAGAAAAACCATAAAAACAATTATTGCTAAAGCAGTTATTATATTTTTTTTCTTTGTTTTTTTATCTGGTGTTATCATAAAATCTTATCTACCAGAAAAAGAACAAAAATTAAAAATAAATATAAAATAGAATACCCAAATATTGATTTTGCTTTTTTAGAGTTAAATTTATTTTTCTTAAAATTATAAAGTTCATAGCATAAGAAATTATAATAAAGAGTTAATATTAATGAAGGAATTAAAAAAACAAGTCCTACAAAATTTATCCCGTAAGGAAAAATAATTACTGGTAACATTAATAAAGAATAAATGAATATATTAATTTTTGTACTTTCAACTCCGTTTGTTAAAGGAAGCATTGGTATGTTTGCTTTTTTATAGTCATCAGATTTATATAAACTTAAGGCCCAGAAATGTGAAGGTGTCCAAAAAAATATTATTAAAAAAAAAGTTAAAGGCTCAATTGATAGAGAACCAGTTGCAATAGTCCATCCAATAACTGGTGGAAAAGCTCCTGCTGCTCCACCTATTACAATGTTTTGTGGAGTTTTTCTTTTTAACCAAATCGTATAAACAAACACATAAAACAAGATTGTTAGAAGCAATATTCCTGCTGAGATTCGGTTCGTAAAATAATCTAAAGCCATTACTGAGATAATAGATAACGTTACACCAAAAATTAATGCCTGATTTCTATTAACTTTTCCTGTTGGTATTGGTCTTAAACAAGTTCTTGTCATTAAAGCATCAAGATCAGACTCATACCACATATTTAGCGCACCAGCTGCGCCTGCGCCTAAAGAAACTAATAAAATTCCAATTATTGCATCTTTTGTGGAAACTAGATTGGGTGCAGTTAATAAACCAACGGCACAAGTAAAAATTACTAACGACATTACTCTTGGCTTCATTAGTTTAAATAATTCAGAAAAACTAAATAAATCTTCTTGACTTAAACTTCTTTTTTTTAACCTTGAATTATTCATCAATTTTTAAAAATATCTTATTAACTATGAGATTTTTGTGTTTCTTGATCATCCTCAAACTTTGGTAATTCTTCAAATGTGTGGAAGTTTGGTGGAGATGGTACAGTCCACTCTAGAGTCGTAGCTCCAACACCCCAAGGATTCTGAACAGCAGCTTTTTTCTTTGCAAAAGAGTAGATAAGATTAACAAAAAATACAGCTAATCCAGCAACAGCAACATATGATCCAATTGAAGAAATATAATTCCATCCAGCAAACGCATCAGGGTAATCAGCATACCTTCTTGGCATTCCTGCTAATCCTAAAAAATGTTGCGGAAAGAAAATTAAATTAACTCCTATAAATGTTAACCAAAAATGCAAATGCCCTAACCACTCTGAATATTCATAACCAGACATTTTTGAAAACCAATAATAAAAACCTGCAAAAATTGCAAAAACAGCTCCTAATGATAGAACATAATGAAAGTGTGCAACTACATAATAGGTATCATGCATAGCTGTATCCACTCCAGCATTAGCTAACACTACTCCTGTTACACCCCCAACTGTAAACATAAAAATAAATCCAAGTGCCCACATCATAGGTGTTTTAAATGATATTGATCCACCCCACATTGTTGCAATCCATGAAAAAATTTTTATCCCTGTTGGCACGGCAATAATCATAGTAGCAGCAAGGAAGTAAGCTTTTGTATCTGTACCTAAACCTACTGTATACATATGATGAGCCCACACAACAAATCCAACTACTCCAATTGCTACCATCGCATAAGCCATACCTAAATAACCAAAAACTGGTTTTCTAGAAAATGTTGAAACAATATGACTAATCATTCCAAAACCTGGAAGAATTAAGATATAAACTTCTGGATGACCAAAAAACCAAAATAAGTGTTGAAACAAAACTGGATCTCCACCAGTTTGTGCCTCAAAAAATGCTGTTCCAAAATTCCTATCAGTTAATAACATTGTTATTGCACCAGCTAGTACTGGTAAAGACAACAATAATAAGAATGCTGTAACTAAAATCGACCATGCAAATAATGGCATTTTATGTAAAGTCATGCCTGGTGTTCGCATGTTTAAGATTGTAGTAATAAAATTAACTGCACCTAAAATTGAAGATGCTCCTGCCAAGTGTAAACTTAAAATAGCTAAGTCCATCGCAGGGCCTGGTTGTCCAGCTTTAGAGGATAAAGGTGGATATATAGTCCATCCTCCTCCCACTCCTTGTGCACCTGGAGGGCCATCAACAAATATTGATAAAATTAATAATGTTAAAGAGACTGGTAATAACCAAAAAGAAATATTATTCATTCTTGGAAATGCCATATCGGGAGCACCTATCATTATAGGCACAAACCAATTACCAAAGCCACCAATCATCGCTGGCATTACCATGAAAAAAATCATGATTAAACCATGACCTGTTACTAAAACATTATATAAATGATAATTTCCACCTAGAATACCATCACCAGGATGCATCAATTCCATTCTCATTAAAACTGAAAATGCTGTTCCTATTACCCCTGCAACAATTGCAAAGATTAAATACATTGTACCTATATCTTTGTGGTTAGTTGAATATGCCCAACGTTTCCAACCTGTTGGTGTATGATGATCGTCGTGTGATGCTGTTTGTGTATACATATTTATTTACTCACTAGTTTAAATTTGTCATTTTCGATTTCTTCTTTTGCAAATTTTACTCGTGCCTCTGATAGCCATTCTTGATAATCTTCTTCACTTACAACCTTTACAGTGATTGGCATAAATGCATGTTTAATTCCACAAAGTTCTGAACACTGACCATAGTATGTTCCTTCTTTTTCTGCTTTAAACCATGTTTCATTAATTCTTCCTGGAACTGCATCCCTTTTAACACCAAATGCTGGTAATGCCCAAGCATGCAATACATCATTTGCTGTTATTAAAACTTTTACAACTTTATTTACTGGAACAACCACTTCGTGATCTACTGTAAGTAATCTAGGTTGATCAGCTCTTAAATCTTTTTCTTCAATCATATAAGAGTCGAAGATTATATTTTCGTCAGGATATTCGTATCCCCAATACCACTGATATCCAACAGCTTTGATAGTTAAATCAGCTTTTGGAATTGTGTCTTGTTTATATAAAATTTTAAATGATGGAACTGCCATTACTATTAAAATCAAGCATGGAATTAAAGTCCATAAAATTTCAACAGTCACATTGTGGGTTCTTTTAGATGGATTTGGATTTGCTGAAGCTCTAAATCTTACGCATGCATAAAGCATTAAAAATAAAACAAAAACACTGATTGCAATTATAATCGGAAGCAAAAGATTATTATGAAAGTTAACAATATCTCTCATTCCATCTGATGCAGGATTTTGAAATCCTAATTGCCAATCTTTTGGTTGATCAGCAAAGGCTACTTGAGTGATAAAAAGACTTGAAAATATAAATAATATTTTTTTCATTTTTAATAGCTATATAAAGCTCTTTTATTAAAATTACACTTTAGTTTTCGCGACAATTTATCAATTAATCACATAGTTTATGATCGAAATTGTAGATATCACAGCTGTTTCTGATCTTAAAATATTCTCATTAATCTTTATTGGCTGAACACCTTTAAAAGTAAGAATCTTTTCCCTTTCAGCCTCTGAAAAATCACCTTCAGGGCCTATTATGACACAAACCGGTTTGTCTGTAAGTTTTGATTTATCAATTTTATTATTATTTGAATTTAAGTCTGTGAAAATTAAATCTGTCGAATTGGTTTTTAAAAAACTATTCAAATCTTGGGTATCTTCAATTATCGGTACATTAATACGGTTAGATTGTTCACTTGCTTCAATTATAATTTTTTCTAATCTTTCTTTATTAATTTTTCTAACAACTGTCCGATCAAAGATAATTGGTAAAAATTTTGTTACACCAAGTTCTGTTGCTTTTTGAATCATAAAGTTTTGATAATTTGATTTAATAGGAGAAAAAGCTAACCATAACTCCTTTATATTTTCTTTTTGTCTTAATTGTTTAGTTATTTTAAATTCAATAATACTTTTTGATATTCTTGAAATTTTTGCTTCCCATTCACCCTCGCTATTAAATAATGAAAAAACTTCATTTTCTTTTACTCTCATTACTTTATTTAAATAGTGTGATTGGGACTTATCTAATTTATCAGACATGTCAGTCGATAATACCGATGAAAAAAATAATCTAATATTACTCATTTATGTTAAGTTAGTTTATGAAAAATATTAAAGCAATAATTTTTGATGCATATGGCACATTGTTTGATGTCAATTCAGCTGCTGAAAAATGTAAAGATAAAATTGGAGATAAGTGGGAGGGTTTTGCAAATTTTTGGAGAACTACTCAACTAGAATATACATGGCTTAGAAGTTTAATGAATAGACATAAAGATTTTTGGCAAATTACAGAAGATAGTTTAGATAAATCAATGAAAGCTTTTAATATTGATAATTCGATGAAAAATGAATTATTGAATTTATATAAAGTTCTCTCACCCTTTAAAGAAGTCCCAGAAACTCTAAAAATATTAAAAGAAAAAAATTTTAAATTAGCTATACTTTCAAATGGGACTCCTTCTCTTTTAAATGAGTTAGTTAGGAGTAATGACTTGGATGATTTATTTGATGATTTATTTTCTATTGAAGAGGTAGGAATTTATAAACCTGACTCAAAAGTCTACGACCTGCCTGTTAAAAAATATGAAATTAAAAAAAATGAAGTTGTTTTCTTGAGTGCAAATACATGGGATGTTTCAGGTGGAGGAAATTATGGCTTCAACTCGATTTGGGTTAACAGAAATAAAAGTATTTTTGATAATTTAGATTATAAACCTCAGACAGAAATAGAAAATTTGTCAGAATTAATGAGCTTAATTTGAAGTGCTCATTTAACCCGTTTTTAAAATATTCAAAAGATATAATGTATAAAAGAAAATAGGAGAAATATGAGTGAAAAAAAAGATACAACTTTCGAAATTTATTCTGACTCTGAAAAGATGCTAGAACAAATAGTTGATAAATATGATCTTCCTGATCAATCAAAGGCTTTAAGATGTCTTTTAGATTATGTTGAAGAAAAAGAGTCTGAATGGGATGATATATTTGCTACAATTAGATGTAATAGATGTGGATAAAATTTAATGTCAAATATTGAAGTAAGTAAAATTATTGACCCTATTCCAGCATCAGATGGTGCCGGAGTAAAGTTAAAAAGAAGTATTGGTGTTGAACCAAATTACTTTGATCCTTTTTTAATGTTAGATGAATTTGGTTCTGAAAATAGTAAAGATTATATTGCTGGTTTTCCACCTCACCCTCATAGAGGAATTGAAACTGTAACTTATATGCTTGCAGGTGACTTTGAACATAAAGATAGCACTGGTGGTGAAGGTAAAATGACTGCAGGAGATGTTCAGTGGATGAAAACAGGTAGTGGAATAATTCATTCTGAAATGCCTGCAATGAAAGAAGGTAAGCTTCATGGTTTTCAACTATGGGTGAACATGCCTGCTAAACTAAAGATGAGTAAACCAGAATATATTTATATTGATGCTGACAAAATGGCTGTTCACAAAGATGATGAGAAACAAGTAAAAGTTATTGCTGGTAAATTTGAAAAAGCTGAGGGTCCTATCAAAGGACATAATATTGAACCAGTTTATTTTGATGTTGAATTAAATAA
>CABYPE010000025.1 GCA_902520685.1 uncultured Pelagibacteraceae bacterium
CCAGAAACCAGAAACACAAATACAATCACATTTAATATTTTCTATTATACCAAGTCGCTCTTTATCATTAGAAATTTTAGCAATGTCTGCTGATTTTACTTTTTTATAACCTTGTGCAGCTACTACTACATAAGAAAATTTTATATTTATTCCTAAATCTATTGCTTCATCAATTATTTCAGATTTTGGATCTGATCTAGTATCTAAAATAATTGGGTCAACTCCATTTTTTTTAAATTCGATTGCTGTTTCATATCCGCTATCATTATTTGTAAATATTAATGGATTTTTTCCTACTAATACTCCATAAACTTTAAGATATTCTTTTGCAGCTGATGAAAGAATCACTCCTGGTGTATCATTGTTACCAAATACAATTGGTCTCTCAATTGATCCTGAGGAAATTAAAACTTCTTTTGCTCTAATGTACCACAGTCTTTGTTTTGGATGGAATTTCTTTGTTTTTGGTAAGTGATCACTTATTCTTTCAGACATCACTAACATATTATGATCATAGTAACCAAAGACTTGTGATCTGTTTTTAACTGTAACGTTAGGCATTTCTTTAAGTTCAGAAATAATTCCATCTGCCCATTCTTTGCCTGATTGATTACCTATATTTACCTCGCTGGTTAATAGCGTTCCACCAAACCTAGATTTATCTTCAGCTAAGATTACTCTAGCCCCATTTTTAGCAGCAGCATAAGCACTTGCCAATCCTGAGGGTCCAGACCCAGCAATCAATAAATCACAATATTCATACTTATGCTCATATCTTTCTTTGTCATGATTAATAGACGCAACACCAAGACCAGCTGCTTTTCTGATAAATGGCTCATAAATCTTGAACCAAAAGCTTTTTGGCCACATAAAAGTTTTGTAATAAAATCCTGCAGGAAGAAATATATTTAAAAAATTATTTATAGCTCCAATATCAAAATTAACATTAGGCCAACAATTTACACTTTTTGCTTCCAAACCATCAAAAAGTTCCTGTTCAGTGGCTTTTACATTCGGTTCAGTTTCACCGTTTCTGTATAATTGGACAATTGCATATGGTTCATCAACCCCAGCACCAAAAAAACCTCTTGGTCTATGATACTTAAAACTTCTGCCAACTAAATGAACTCCATTTGCAATTAAAGCTGATGCTAAGGTATCTCCTTCATAGCCATAATAATTTTTTCCATTAAATTTAAATGAAATTTTTTTGTCTCTATTTATCAATCCAGCGTTTTCTAATCTAAACGGTTGTGTCATTATGAAATTTCCTGATTAGCTTTTAAAGTTTTAAAAATCTCATGGGTTGCTGTATCTCTTTCTACTTTTATCCATTGGCGACAACCAGACAAATGTTGCCATAACTCCCAATGTTTTCCTCTTAAGCTTTTTCTATTGTAAACAAAATCATCCCATTCTTGATCTGATACTTCTTTACCTAATTCAGGTCTTTTAATTGTAGCATCACCTCCATAAGAAAATTCATTTTGAGATCTCATTCCACAATGAGGACATTTAATATGAAGCATTTATGAAATCCAAGTTTTAGTGCCAAGTCCTTTTTCATCTAATAAATGACCTTTATTAAATCTATTCAAACTATATCCAGCATTTAATTCATGAACTCTGTCTTGTGCGATAGTGTGTGCAAAAGTCCACCCTGATGCTGGTGTAGCTTTAAAACCACCATAACACCATCCACAGTTTAAATATAAACCCTCGATATGAGTTTTATCAATTATAGGTGATCCATCCATGGACATATCCATTATCCCACCCCAAGTTCTAAGCATTTTTAATTTACTTAAGAATGGCATCATCGCAATTCCTTCTGTTAAAACATGTTGAAGTGTTGGTAAATTTCCTCTCTGCGCATAACTATTATATCCATCCAAATCTCCACCCATTACCATCTCACCTTTATCAGATTGACTTATATAAAAATGTCCAGCACCAAAAGTAACTACTCTATCTAAAACTGGTTTAACTGGTTCAGAAACACATGCCTGTAAAAGATGAGTTTCAATGGGTACTGTCATATTAAGTTTTTCTGCCAAGATGTTAGTGCTACCCGCAACACATAAACCAATTTTTTTAACCTTAATATCTCCTCGAGACGTTCTTACCCCTTTTATTTTTCCACCCGAAACATCAAAACCTGTTACCTCACAATTTTGAATTATATCAACTCCCAATGAGTCTGCTTGTCTTGCATAACCCCATGCTACAGCATCATGTCTAGCAGTTCCTGCACTTGGTTGCATTAATCCACCAAAAATAGGAAATCTTACATTTTCAGAAAAATCTGCCATCGGAATAATCTCTCTAACTTGTTCCCTATTTAACAATTCAGCATCAATACCATTCAATCGCATTGAGTTACCTCTTCTGGCATAAACATTCATTTGTGCGTCTGAATGAGCAAGATTAATAATCCCTCTTGGAGAGAACATCACATTATAGTTTAAATCTTGGCTCATCTTTCTCCAAAGATCCATTCCAAATTCACTAAATAATGCATTGTCATCATGCATGTAGTTTGATCTAATGATT
Organism: uncultured Pelagibacteraceae bacterium; assembly: GCA_902520685.1. GTDB lineage: Bacteria > Pseudomonadota > Alphaproteobacteria > Pelagibacterales > Pelagibacteraceae > Pelagibacter. The sequence continues at coordinate 2,554 of CABYPE010000025.1, forward strand.
GTAGTGTTCCTCCCGACATTTCCACCACCAATCCATCCCTTTTCTATAATAGCAACATTTGTAATATTATGTTCTTTTGCTAGGTAATATGCCGTGGCTAGACCGTGTCCTCCTCCACCAATGATAACTACATCATATTCACTTTTTGGAGTTGGATCTTTCCAAGCTAAATCCCATTTTTCATGGTTAGAAAAAGCGTTTTTAATCAGATTAAATATTGAATATTTTTGCATAAATAGTTTTTATAATAATAAATATAAATAGTTCGTATTATTTTTATATATAATTTTTAGATATTTCCAAAGTCTTCAAAAAGAGATACTAATCCAACAATTTTAATATTTATAAAAAATCTTTAATGAGCGAAGTAAAATCAGACATTCAAATAGCAAGGGAAGCAAAAATGCTACCTATTAAGGATATATTGGCTAAAGCTAATGTTCCTGATGAAAGTACCGCTTTTAGCCCAATGGGTAGACATATTGCTAAAGTAAACTTAGAATATTTAGATACTTTAAAAGATAAACCTGATGGAAAACTAATCTTAGTAACAGCTATTACCCCTACACCAGCAGGAGAAGGGAAAACCACAACATCTGTAGGTCTTAACGATGGATTAAATAAATTAGGGAAAAAATCAATTGTTTGTTTAAGAGAACCAAGTCTAGGTCCATCTTTTGGAATGAAAGGTGGTGCTGCAGGAGGAGGTTATGCACAGGTAGTTCCAATGGAGCAAATTAATTTACATTTTACAGGTGATTTTCATGCAATAACTTCGGCTCACAATCTTTTGTCCGCTCTTATTGATAACCATATTTACTGGGGAAATAAACTTAATATAGATGTTAGAAGAATTGTTTGGAAAAGAGTTTTGGACATGAACGATAGAGCTCTTAGATCAATAAATATTAATTTAGGAGGTATTGCTAATGGTTTTCCAAGAGAAGACGGTTTTGATATAACAGTTGCGTCAGAAATTATGGCTATCTTCTGTCTTGCAAATAATCTTGAAGATTTAGAAAAAAGAATTGGTAACATTACAATTGCCTACACAAGAGAGAAAAAACCAATTTATGCAAAAGATTTAAAAGCTCATGGTCCAATGACCGTTTTACTTAAAGATGCAATAAGACCAAACATTACTCAAACGTTAGAAAATAATCCTGCAATAATTCACGGTGGACCCTTTGCTAATATTGCTCATGGATGTAATTCTGTTATTGCGACTAAGGCTGGATTAAAACTTGCAGATTATGTTGTAACAGAAGCTGGATTTGGCGCTGACTTAGGTGCTGAAAAATTTCTTGATATAAAATGTAGAAAATCAAATCTTAAACCAAGCTGTGTAGTAATTGTTGCTACAATTAGAGCCCTTAAAATGCATGGAGGTGTTACAAAAGATGATTTAAAAAATGAAAATGTTGATGCCCTTAAAAAGGGATTGGTTAATCTTCAGCGACACATAGAAAATGTTAAAAAATTTGGATTGCCTGTTGCGATAGCCGTTAATCATTTTATTAAAGATACTGATAAAGAAGTAAAAGCATTAATAGACTTTTGTGATGGATTAGGTGTTAAAGCAAGTCTTTGTACTCACTGGGCTAATGGTGGAGAAGGAACAAAAGAGCTGGCAGCTAATGTAGTTGACTTATGTGAAAAAGATGAAGCAAAATTCAAATTTTTGTATGAGAATAAAACACCTCTATTTAAAAAGATTGAGACAATTGCTAAAGAAATTTATAGAGCAAATGATGTAATTGCTGATACCAAAATTAGAGACCAGTTAAAAAACTTTGAAGAAGCTGGTTATGGGGAATTGCCTATTTGTATTGCTAAAACTCAATATAGTTTTTCAACAGATCCAAGTCTTAAAGGTGCTCCGTCAGGTCACACTTTGCCAATTAGAGAAATTAGACTTTCATCTGGAGCAGAGTTTATAGTTGTTGTTTGTGGGGCTATAATGACAATGCCAGGATTACCTAGAGTTCCTGCTGCTGACTCAATTAAACTTAATAAAAAAGGTGAAATAGAAGGCTTATTTTAAACTTTAATTTTAAGTTTTTTATTACCTATTATAGTTTTTAATAAGTTGATCATTAAAGGTATCTTTTTTTTATCAATTTTTTTAAAAACAAAAGGTGCAATTTCTCGCGCAAGCTGCTCCCCTTCAACCGTGTCTTTTGACATAAATTTTTTTTTTGCAGTTTTAAACGTAAATCCTTTTCCTAAATAACTTCCCATTTTACTATTTCTTCCACCAGCAGCACTTACATACAAATCTCCAACTCCTGCTAGTCCAGAAGTCGTTTCATCCTTACCTTTAAAATATTTAGTCAAATACTTCATTTCAATTATTGATTTCTGGAATAAATTTGATGCTGCATTTAGACTTTGACCAGCACCTATTATCATTGAATAAATGTTCTTTATTGCAGAACATACTTCAACTCCAATAATATCTTTCGTATATTCTGTTAAATAGTATTTTGTAGAAATAAGCTTTCCAATCGATTTTGCAACTTTAATATCTTTATTGGCTATAACTACACTTGTTTGATTTTTTCTTGCAAGTTCTTTAGCTAAACAAGGACCTTTTAAAACAGAAATATTCATTCCTTTGTAGTTTTTTTTAAGTTGTTCTGAAATGGTTAAAATTTTATTAATTTTTTTTTCATACTTTAAACCTTTTGTAAGAACTAATATTGGTGTTTTAATTTTAAGGTTTTTTAATTCTTTGCCAATAAAATCAATCCCTGAAAGGCTTAATGCAATTACAACTAAGTCAAATTGTTCTTTTAATAAATCTCTAGAAAATTTTCTAAACTTTAAATTTTTTGGAAGCCTAATATTTAAAGCTGAATGAAATTTATTTTTAGATGACAAATCTTTAATAAACCTTTTACTATAAGGTTCTGTAATAGTGACATTATTGTTGTTTTCTAAACATGGGATTGTAAACGCTGACCCCATGGCGCCGCCGCCAATAATAATAATTTTTTTCATATTGGGTTATTTTTTTATATCTATTTTTAGCATTTTATGAGTAAAATACAGTTATAAATTTATTATGTGGGGATTAATTTATGACTAAAGTAGCGATTATTGGTGCTGGGCCTTGTGGTTTATCTGCTTTAAGATCTTTTGAACAAGCTGAAAAAAATGGTGAAAAAATTCCTGAAGTAGTTTGTTTTGATAAACAAGAAGACTGGGGAGGATTATGGAATTATAGTTGGCGAACTGGGTCTGATCAATATGGTGATCCTGTTCCTAATAGTATGTACAGATATCTTTGGTCAAATGGACCTAAAGAATGTTTAGAATTTGCTGATTATTCTTTTGATGAACATTTTAAAAAACCTATTCCCTCTTTTCCACCTAGAGAAGTTCTTTATGATTATATAATTGGAAGAGTTAGCCAAGGAAATATAAAAGATAAAATAAGATTTAATACTAGAGTTACCAATACGATTTATAAAAATGATAAATTTGAAATAAGCTATCAAGATAAAGCTAATAATAAAATTCTAACAGAAAATTTTGACTATGTAGTTGTTTCATCGGGACATTTTTCTGTACCTTTTATTCCTGAGTACAAAGGTATGAACTCTTTTCCTGGAAGAATAATGCACTCACACGATTTTAGGGATGCGGAAGAATTTAGAGGTAAAAATGTTATTGTTCTTGGCAGTAGTTATTCTGCTGAGGATGTAGCTTTACAATGTAATAAATACGGAGCTAAAAGTGTTACGATTGGATACAGGCATAATCCAATGGGATTTAAGTGGCCAAAAGGAATGAAAGAGGTTCATTATTTGGACAAACTTGATGGTAAAAAGGCAGTTTTTAAGGATGGAACTGAACAAGATGCTGACGTCATAATTTTGTGTACTGGATATTTACATCATTTTCCATTTATCAATGAGGATTTGAAGTTAAAAACTCATAACAGATTGTATCCACCAAAATTATATAAAGGTGTTGTATGGCAAAACAATCATAAGCTTATTTATTTAGGAATGCAGGATCAATTCCATACTTTTAACATGTTTGATTGTCAGGCTTGGTATGCAAGAGATGTGATTATGAAGAAAATTAAGTTACCGAGTGATAAAGAGATAAGTGAAGATATTAATAAATGGGTTGCTATGGAGGAAAAATTAGAAAATCCAGATCAAATGATTGATTTTCAAACTGAATATACCAAAGATCTTCATAATATGTCTGACTATCCTAAAATTGATTTTGAATTGATCAGAAAACATTTTAAAGAATGGGAGCATCATAAAGTCGAAGACATTCTTACATACAGAAATAAATCTTTTTCCTCACCAGTAACTGGTTCTGTTGCACCAATTCATCACACTTCATGGGATAAAGCTATGGATGACTCAATGAAAACATTTTTAGAGCAACCTACAAAATAAATTGTGAGTTATAGTTTTAATGATATTTGTAAAAAATCTTAAATCTGTTTCTAATCAAGAATGGTCAACAACAGAAAAATATCCTGGTGTTAGATGGAAATTTTTAATTGATGCTGATTTTACAGAAAGCTCAGGACTATCACTTGGTTATGCTGAAATCGCTCCAGGAGGTGATTTAATTCTACATTACCATTCACCTGCTGAAATATATGTGATTACTGACGGCACTGGTACATTAAACAAATCTGGTGAACTTGAAGAAATTAAAAAAGGAGATGTTGTTTATATAGCTAAAAATGCAAAACATGCTTTAAAAAATAATGGAAAAGAAACATTAAAGTTTTATTGGATTTTTCCAACTGATTGTTTTTCAGAGGTAGAGTACTTTTATTAATCAATACCTAAATGTTTTTTCTTTTTAGAACATAAGCTCTAATTAAATTATCAAATATCAAAGCTATAAAAGCTACACAGATACCAAGTGTTAATCCAATGCCTGCGCCATTTTTATCTGATAATGCTTTTAAAATATATTGACCTAAATCTTCAGTACCAATAAATGCTCCTATAATTACCATAAATAAAGCAAATACAATTGTTTGATTTATACCAAGCATCATATGTGGAAATGCCAAAGGAAACTCTATTTTAAATAATCTTTGAAATTTATTTACACCAGACATTGTTGCTGCATCATGTAAAGCAGCTGGAACACTTCTAAGTCCTTCAATTGTATACCTTGTTGCAGGTATCGTTGCATAAACTACAACTGCTATTAGGACCGATGTATCAGTTATACCAAATAACATCATTACAGGAATTAAATATACAAAAGATGGGAATGTTTGAAAAATATCACAAACACCCAGCATAAAATTTGCTGAATGCTTATTTTGAAAACATAAAGTTCCTACTGTAAATCCAATAATACAAGATATAACAACTCCAAATGTTGCCATATACGCTGTAACTAAAGCTCTGTCCCACCATGGACTGAATGCGATAAATAAAGTTAAAGCACACACTACCAACGCCGAACGTAAACCACCAATCAAGTATCCTGCCCCTACAACTAAAACTATTGTAGCAACTACAGGCATTCTTAAATACAAAGCTCTCATTGGTTGAAGCACATCTTGAATTAACCATGTATTAAATGCTTTAATGTAA
>CABYPE010000026.1 GCA_902520685.1 uncultured Pelagibacteraceae bacterium
AATAAAATTTAGAAATGGAACAGAAAAAAACTTTGTTTCTCCAATTACAACAAAACCATGGGGAAAATTTATCCCTAAATTGGCTGATGGTGACACACCAAACCAAGGAGAAATCAATTCACAAAGATTATATAGTGAACCTCAAGGCTTAAATACAAATCAAGAATTACCCTCTGTTCCAAAAAACTCTTTTAAAAAAGGAGTTTATTACTAATGGCTAAACATAAAACTCATTTTGAGGAATGCGATGTATTAGTTGTTGGTGGCGGAATGGCTGGCACAGGTGCTACTTTTGAAGCTAGACATTGGGGTAGAGATTTAAAGATTATTTGTGTTGAAAAAGCAAATATCGATAGAAGTGGAGCTGTAGCTCAAGGACTGTATGCAATTAACTGCTATATGGGAATGCAATGGGATGAAAACCAACCAGAAGATCATGTTAGATATGCAAGAAATGATTTAATGGGAATGGTGAGAGAAGATTTAGGTTATGACATGGCTCGTCATGTAGATTCAACAGTTCATATGTTTGATGAATGGGGCTTGCCCATGATGAAAAATGAAAAGACTGGAAGATATTTAAGAGAAGGTAAATGGCAGATCATGATTCATGGTGAAAGTTATAAACCAATTGTTGCAGAGGCTGCTAAAAAATCTGCTGATAAAATTTATAATAGAATAATGATTACTCATTTATTAATGGATGAGGCTCAAAAAAATAGAATTGGTGGAGCTGTAGGCTTTAATATGAGGACTGGAGATTTCCATGTTTTTAGAGCAAAAACTGTAATAGTTTCAGCTGGAGGAGCATCACATATTTTTAAACCTAGAGCAGTTGGTGAAGGAATGGGAAGAACTTGGTACGCACCTTGGAGTAATGGCTCAGCTTATGCTCTACCTATAGCAGCTGGTGCAAAGATGACTCAAATGGAAAATAGAATTGTATTATGTAGATTTAAAGATGGGTATGGTCCTGTTGGAGCTTACTTTTTACATCTTAAAACTTATACTCAAAACGCAAATGGGGAAAACTATGAGAAGAAATGGTATGATCAAACCAAAGAATTAGTTGGAGAATATATTGATCATCACCCAACTCCTACCTGTTTAAGAAACCATGCTTTTATACAAGAAACAATGGCAGGTGGTGGACCAATTCAAATGGTTACGACTGAAGCTTTTCAAGATCCACATTTAGAAACTGTAGGATGGGAAAATTTTTTAGGAATGACTGTTGGTCAAGCAGTTGTATGGGCTTCACAGAATATAGATCCAAAATATACTAATCCAGAATTAACTACATCAGAACCTTATGTTATGGGTTCACACGCAACATGCTCAGGAGCTTGGGTTAGTGGACCAGAAGATTTGTCTCCACCAGAATATTTTTGGGGTTATAATAGAATGTTAACTATTGACGGGTTATTTGGTGCTGGAGATACAGTGGGTGGAAGTGCACATAAATTCTCATCAGGATCATTCACTGAAGGTCGTTTAGCAGCAAAAGCAGCTGTAAAATATATAGAAGATGAAAAGGCTGATGGAATTTCTGTTTCTGACAAACAATGTGAAGATTTCAAATCTAAGGTTTACAAACCTTTAGAAACTTACACTGTTGCTCAGAATGAAATTACTGGTGGAACTGTTTCACCAAGCTTTATATCACCAATACAAGGTCTACAAAGACTTCAGAGAATTATGGATGAGTATGTAGGTGGAATAGCAACTAATTATATGACTAATGAAAATATGCTTAAAAGAGGGTTAGAATTATTAGCTTGGTTGGAGGAAGATTTGGAAAAAGTTGGAGCAGAAGATTACCATCAGTTGATGAGAGCTTGGGAGCTTAAACATAGAGCTTTGACTTCTCAATGTGTAACAGAACATACTTTATTTAGAGAAGAAACTCGTTGGCCTGGATATTATTATAGAGGAGATCATATGAAATTGGATGATGATAACTGGCACTGCCTGACTGTTTCAAGAAGAGACCCAAAAACTGGCAAATTTACGATGGAAAAAGTACCTGTATATCACATTGTAGATGAAAATGAGAAGAAGAAGGCCTCTTAAACAATCAAAGCGTAAAATTAATGGATCTTTTATCTAAAACTGATGAGGAAATATTTGCTATTGGTAAATCATTTTGGGAAAATCTTGTTAGATCGTCAAATCTTAAAGATTATGGAGGATTTACCAAAGATTTTTCAACTCAGATGCTGTTTGGAGCTAATGAAGTAGAACTAGGTAAGCAATGGGCTAATAATGATCTAATAACTAATTTAGAGGAAACTTATAAGCCTTTTGGAACACTTAGAAGAGGAGATTATATTACTGTTCTTATTAAACAAACTAATAAGAAAATTCCAGGAGAATTTTTAGGAAGGTTGGTTTTAGGAGTAGAGGATGGCCAAGTAAAGGTTTTTGGAGCAACAATTTATTAAAAAAAAATTTCATATATTTTCAATTATTATTTGACAATTTTTCCACTGGGTGTATTGAGAAATATAGATGCACCTTCCAAATATAAAAATTCCTCAAAAAGTTGTTGAAAAGAAAACAACTTTTATTAAAACAGGAATTTTTTCAGCAATAGCAGCTTGTTGGGGAGTGATCTTATTTGGAACTTTTATAACTTTTAACTAAGTTATATTTTAAGTTTTTTAAGATGGATGTTTTTTTACCTATAGCAGAAGTTTTTATTAATCCAGTTGAAATTCTTTTATTAAGCGCAATAGTTGGAGTTTTATCAGGTTTGTTTGGTGTTGGTGGCGGTTTTTTAATGACACCATTCTTAATTTTTATGGGTGTTCCTCCTGCTTATGCGGTCGCTAATGAAGCAAATAATATTTTAGCAACATCTGTATCAGGATCTACAACTCATTGGTTAAAAAATACTTTGGATTACAAGATGGGCTTTATGATTGTAATTGGTGGTTCAATAGGAACTGCTTTAGGTATTTATACTTTTACATATTTTAAAGATATTGGAAAAATAGATACAGTCATTTCACTTGCTTATATGTATATACTTGCAATCATCGGAACACTAATGTTAGTAGAGAGTCTTGGTGAAATTGATAAAGCAAAAAAAAATGTAATAGAGAGAAAAAAGTTACATGTCCACTATTGGATACATGGTCTTCCCTTGAGGATGAGATTTCCTAAGTCAAAATTGTATGAAAGTGTATTTACACCAATTATAATTGGTTTAGCGGTAGGTTTCATAGCTGCAATCATGGGTATAGGTGGTGCTTTTATTTTAGTACCAGCAATGATTTATATTATTAAAATGCCAACAAGATTAGTTCCAGGAACATCTTTATTTGTAACTATTTTTGTCAGTGTCATAGTTACTTTTTTACATTCAATTAATTATGGCTCAATAGATTTAATGCTTGTTGTTATGTTGGTAGTAGGATCAATAGTGGGAGTTCAAGTGGGTCAGAAACTTGGAGAACAAATTAATAGTTCCGGACTAAAAGCTTTGTTAGCAATTTTATTATTAGTTGTTGGAATAATTATTGCATATGACACTTTTTTTGCAGAAACTATTCAAAAAGAGACATCTAAAGCAATGGGTCAAGATTTAAATTTTTTTTCAAAATTTATTAAAGAGTTTTCAAATGATATGCCATTTTTCTATGGATTGTTTTCAATTATGTTTGCTATACTTTTAGGAATTGGTGCTGCTTTTATTAGAAGATCTATTTCAAAATTTAGAAAAAAATATTTTAATAAAGCTGCAAAACAAACTAAATAAATATTTTTAAATAAATCTCAATTGATATAATACAAACAATCCCTACAGTTAACATAGCCATAAAGCCAACTAAAAAAGGTTTATATCCCATATTCCTAATATCTTTTAAATTTGTTGATAGACCAATGGCTGCCATAGCCATTGTCAAAAAAACTTTAGATGATGATTTAATAAAACTAATTGTTTCTATCCAATTATCGTTACTGTTAATTACAAAGACTTGGTCACCTATATTTCTGAAAATAATCATTCCTACAAAACCCAAAACAAAATATGGAAAAATATTAAGTATAGAATAACTACCCTTAATTATTTTACCTCTATTATAAAGAAAAGCGAATAAAGGGATCATAATTATTAAAAAAGTATTTCTAATAAGCTTAGTTACTGTAGCTATATTTAATGTTTCTGGACTATTAAATTGCTGATCATAAATTAAACCAGCCGCTGCTACTTGAGATGTTTCATGAATGGAAGTTCCTAAAAATAGACCTACAAATAATGGGTCACTATCAAAATAAAAATTTGCAAAATACGGATAAATTAGCATTGACATTATTCCAAATAAAGTAATGTTTGCTATTGCATAAGAAACTTCATTTTTACTTGCTTTAATTATAGGTGCAGTTGCCATGATAGCTGTAGTACCACAAACCGTACTCCCAATTGATATCAAATATGCCATTCTTGTTGGAATTTTTAGTATTTTTATTAGAAATTTAATAACAATTAAAACACTTATTATGCAAATTACAATTAATGGAATTGCAATCTTACCAAAGTTTAAAAATTCAAATGGTTTTAATTGAATCCCAAGGCAAATAATACCAAGTTTTAAAATATACTCTTTTGTAAAATCCAAACCTTTCTGAAAGCCATCACGAACTTTAAAAGCATTTCCAAAAAAAATACCTATAAGTATTGCAATCATTGCAGTTGATATAGGACTTTTGCTATACTTTAAAAGCTCGGTACCAATTATATTATTAAAACCCTGAGAAAGAGAGTAAAGTATGAATGCAAGAATAATACCTGGTATGAACACCAAGCTTCTTTTTAAATACATTTAATGATTTATTAAATTAAGCACTTCTATAAAGTTTAGTCATCACAAATTCTTTATGACCTAAAGCTTCTGCACACGTCAATCGTCCGTTTGCAACACGCATTGTTGTTTTGATTAACTCATCTCCTGCTTGAGACATGTTCATCTCTCTAGATAGAATTTTTGAAACATCACAATCAATGTGTTCACCCATTCCTTTGACAGTTAATGGGTTAGCAGTTAACTTGATTACTGGTTCGATTGGGTTTCCAACAATATTACCCTGTCCCGTAGGAAACAAATGAATATTAAAACCTGCTGCTGCTTGAAGCGTTACGCATTCAGCTGCGGCTGAAGATGTATCCATAAAATATAAACCTTTACCTTTTTTAGGTTCTTCTGCTGGTTCTAAAACATCAACAAATTTACAGTTACCAATTTTTTGAAAATTTCCAAATGCTTTTTCTTCAATAGTTGTTAAACCCCCAGCAATATTCCCTGCAGTTGGTTGACTTTCAGATAAATCATCTGTTGCTTCTTTTAATATAAAATCATTGTAAGCACTCCAAGTCTTCATAAATTTATCAGAAGCTTCTTTTGTTGCTCCTCTTGTTGCACAAACTTTTTCAGCGCCCGTCAATTCTGATGTTTCACCAAAACATAAATGAACACCCATAGGCTCTAATTTATCCATTAGATTTCCAACTGTTGGGTTTGCAGCTAAGCCTGAAGTTGTGTCAGATTCTCCACATTTTACTGAGATCCAAAGATCACTCATTGGACATTCTTCTCTTTGTTTTTCTGAAGCCCACATTACATATTCTTGAGCTTTTTTTGAAGCTTTCATGACTGTTCCAATATCTCCAGTTCGCTCGATATGAAAACCTTCTACTGGTTTTCCAGTTTTTGCAATTCCATCAACAATTTTTTTAGTCCATTTAGGTTCAATGCCAATTACAATTACTGCTGCTACATTTGGATTACTTCCAGTGCCAATCATGGTTCTAAAATGTAACTCTAAATCTGCACCAAATTGAAGTCTTCCATATGAATGAGGTAGAGCTATTGTGCCTTTAATATTGTTTGCTACAGCTTCCGCGCAAGCATTAGAAATATCATCTACAGGAAGAATAATTACATGATTTCTAGTACCAGCTCTTCCATTTTCTCTTTTATAACCTAAAAAACTTTTTGGAATTTCCATATTGTTACCACTTCTTTGTTTTTACATTATGAACATGAACATGCTCACCTTTTTTGATCGATTTAATTACTTTACCAATATCGTGTCCATATTTAATAATTGTATCTCCTTCTTTTAAATCAATCATTGCAATTTTATGACCTAGGGGAATTTCATCCAGAGATTGAATTTTTGTAGAATCGTCATTTTCCATTATCCAGCAGGCACAATCCTGTTTTGAAGTAATTTTTTCAACAACAACTACTCCCACATTATCTTTTTGATCATGAATTATAATGTCAGTAGCCATTTATTTAGTGTCAATTTGTTTGTTTGAAATTTTTAAAAACTTATATATTAATCGCAAAAATTAACAATTAGTTTTTAAAAAATTTTATTATATCACTAATTTAGAAAGGTTCAGCAAATGACCAAAATGACAACAGAAGAGGCTTTTGTAAAAGTTTTACAAATGCATGGTATTGAACATTCTTTTGGAATAATTGGATCAGCATTTATGCCAATCTCAGATATTTTTCCAGATGCAGGAATTACTTTTTGGGATGTTGCTCATGAAACAAATGGTGGATTGATTGCAGATGGTTACACTAGAGCAACAGGAAAAATGTCTATGGTAATCGCACAAAATGGACCTGGAATAACTGGACTGGTAACACCAATTAAAACTGCGTATTGGAATCATACACCTTTACTTTTAGTAACACCTCAAGCTGCAAACAAAACAATGGGTCAAGGTGGTTTTCAAGAAGTTGAGCAGATGAACTTATTTAAAGATATGGTTTGTTATCAAGAAGAAGTAAGAGATCCATCAAGAATGGCAGAAGTTTTAAACAGAGTTATCGAAAAAGCTATTAGAGGTTCAGCTCCAGCCCAAATTAATATTCCTAGAGATTATTGGACACAAGTAATAGATATAGACTTACCTCCGATTGTTAGACTAGAAAGACAAGCAGGTGGAGTAGATGCAATTAAAAAAGCTGCAGACTTGTTATCAAATGCAAAATTTCCAGTAATATTATCAGGAGCTGGTGTTGTCATTGGTGGAGCGATTGAGGACTGTAAAAAATTAGCTGAAAAATTAGATGCACCAGTTTGTTCTGGTTATCAACATAACGATAGCTTTCCGGGAAGTCATCCTCTAGCAGCTGGACCTTTAGGTTATAATGGATCAAAAGCTGGAATGGAATTAATACAGCGAGCTGATGTTGTATTAGCATTAGGTACTAGGTTAAATCCTTTCTCGACTTTACCTGGATATGGAATGGACTATTGGCCAAAAGATGCAAATATCATTCAAGTTGACATGAATTCTGATAGAATAGGTTTAACTAAAAAAGTCACTGTAGGAATATGTGGTGATGCTAAATTAGTTGCACAACAACTTTTAGCACAACTTTCACCAACAGCTGGAGACATCGATAGACAAAAAAGAAAAGATATTATTCATCAAACTAAATCAGCG
>CABYPE010000027.1:0-2500 GCA_902520685.1 uncultured Pelagibacteraceae bacterium
CAAACTTTCTCACTAAATTATTGTAATTACAATAGATTAGTGAGTATTATTGAGCCTTTTTTGCTCAATTAGCTATTTAAAATGTAAAAATTTAAGAAGAGAAGTGTGGACGGTTAAGGTTACCAAAAATTTGTCGTACACACTTCAACATCATATAAATTTTATTCTTAGAATTTATATGGAAGCTAGTGTGCGCCGTTTTTAAACTTGAGAGTTTGATCATGGCTCAGAACGTACGCTGGCGGCACGCCTAACACATGCAAGTCGAACGAAGTAGCAATACTTAGTGGCAGACGGGTGAGTAACATGTGGGTATCTGCCCTATGGCCTGGAATAACACGAGGAAACTTGTGCTAATACCGGATAAGTCTTTACAGAGAAAGCTTTATGCACCATTGGATGAGCCCGCACTTGATTAGTTTGTTGGTGGGGTAATGGCCTACCAAGACTGTGATCAATAGCTGATTTGAGAGGATGATCAGCCACATTGGGACTGAGACACGGCCCAAACTCCTACGGGAGGCAGCAGTGGGGAATCTTGCACAATGGAGGAAACTCTGATGCAGCGATGCCGCGTGAGTGAAGAAGGCCCTTGGGTTGTAAAGCTCTTTCGTCGGGGAAGAAAATGACTGTACCCGAATAAGAAGGTCCGGCTAACTTCGTGCCAGCAGCCGCGGTAATACGAAGGGACCTAGCGTAGTTCGGAATTACTGGGCTTAAAGAGTTCGTAGGTGGTTGAAAAAGTTGGTGGTGAAATCCCAGAGCTTAACTCTGGAACTGCCATCAAAACTTTTCAGCTAGAGTATGATAGAGGAAAGCAGAATTTCTAGTGTAGAGGTGAAATTCGTAGATATTAGAAAGAATACCAATTGCGAAGGCAGCTTTCTGGATCATTACTGACACTGAGGAACGAAAGCATGGGTAGCGAAGAGGATTAGATACCCTCGTAGTCCATGCCGTAAACGATGTGTGTTAGACGTTGGAAATTTATTTTCAGTGTCGCAGCGAAAGCGATAAACACACCGCCTGGGGAGTACGACCGCAAGGTTAAAACTCAAATGAATTGACGGGGACCCGCACAAGTAGTGGAGCATGTGGTTTAATTCGAAGATACGCGCAGAACCTTACCAACACTTGACATGTTCGTCGCGACTCTAAGAGATTAGAGTTTTCGGTTCGGCCGGACGAAACACAGGTGCTGCATGGCTGTCGTCAGCTCGTGTCGTGAGATGTTGGGTTAAGTCCCGCAACGAGCGCAACCCTCACTTTTAGTTGCCATCATTAAGTTGGGCACTCTGAAAGAACTGCCAGTGATAAGCTGGAGGAAGGTGGGGATGACGTCAAGTCCTCATGGCCCTTACGTGTTGGGCTACACACGTGCTACAATGGTATCTACAACAGGAAGCAAGACGGCGACGTTGAGCAAATCCTTAAAAGATACCTCAGTTCGGATTGCACTCTGCAACTCGAGTGCATGAAGCTGGAATTACTAGTAATCGTGGATCAGCGTGCCACGGTGAATGCGTTCCCGGGTCTTGTACACACCGCCCGTCACACCATGGGAGTTGGTTCTACCTTAAGGCAAGGTTTTAAACCCTTGACCACGGTATAGTCAGCGACTGGGGTGAAGTCGTAACAAGGTAGCCGTAGGGGAACCTGCGGCTGGATTACCTCCTTTCTAAGGATGAATAAAAGTAAAATTTTATTCTAAATAATATACAGGTAATGTTGACCGTCCTCATTTCTCTTCTTAAAGTAGTGTTTCTCTTGCATAGGGGCCGGTAGCTCAGTTGGTTAGAGCACACCCTTGATAAGGGTGGGGTCGAAAGTTCGAGTCTTTCTCGGCCCACCAATTTTAGATTAAGGGGGATTAGCTCAGCTGGGAGAGCGCCTGATTTGCATTCAGGAGGTCAGCGGTTCGATCCCGCTATCCTCCACCAAAAACACGTAGTTATAAAAAATTGTAAATATAAATAATAATTAATATCAATATCTATATCCGAACATTAGTAATGTTATTAGCTAATGTTCAAAATAAAAATTTGATTCAACACAGAATTTTTTTCTGTGCATAAATCAAGCGTTTAAGGGCGTGTGGCGGATGCCTTGGCACTGAAAGCCGATGAAGGACGTGATATACTGCGATAAGTTTCGGGGAGCTGTATGTAAGTTTTGATCCGAAAATTTCCGAATGGGGAAACCCACCACTTTATGTGGTACTTTAAACTGAATACATAGGTTTAGAGAGACAACCTGGAGAACTGAAACATCTAAGTAACCAGAGGAAAAGAAATCAATTGAGATTCCGTTAGTAGTGGCGAGCGAACGCGGATTAGGCCAGTAGTTTTGTTAAAAAAATTTGAATAGTTTGGAAAAGCTAACCATAGAGGGTGATAGTCCCGTATGAGTAATGTTTAATAAAATTCTTGAGTAAAGCGGGACACGTGAAATCCTGCTCGAATATAGGGGGACCACCCTCTAAGCCTAAATACTCTTCAGT
>CABYPE010000027.1:5000-7031 GCA_902520685.1 uncultured Pelagibacteraceae bacterium
ACTTTCTCAATATAATTCATTTAATAATTGGGGTTGGCTTGAAAAGATTAATTGCAAGAAGGATGTCGAAATATACAGTGGTGATATAAGAGACCTATCTTATTGCAGATATATTTCAAAGGACATAGATATAATTTTTCATTTAGCTGCTCTTGTTGCGATTCCATATTCTTACCAGGCACCAGAAAGTTATATAGACACCAACATAAAAGGGACAGTGAATATGTGTCAAGCAGCAATGGAAAACCATGTTTCACGAGTAATTCATACTTCCTCAAGTGAAGTATATGGCACAGCAAAATATGTACCAATTGATGAAAATCATCCTTTACAACCACAATCGCCTTACAGTGCCACCAAGATAGCGGCCGATGCAATGGCCATGAGCTTTTATAACTCTTTTGATTTACCATTAACAATAGCAAGACCTTTTAATACTTATGGTCCACGTCAATCAGCTCGTGCAATTATTCCTACAATTATTACTCAAATTGCTTCTGGTAAAAAAGAAATAGAATTAGGAGATTTAACACCTACTAGAGATTTTAACTATGTTGAGGATTGTTGCAGAGGGATTATTATGCTTGCTGAAAACTCTTCTGTTATTGGTAAAACTTTAAATATAGGTTCTAACACTGAATTGAGTATTAGTGATTTATTTGAATTAATTAAAGAATTAATGCAGAGTGACATAACATCTAATTTTGACAAACAACGTAAAAGACCTAACAAATCAGAGGTATTTAGACTTTGTTGTGATAATAAAAGAATTGAAGAACTTATTGGTTTTAAATCTCAAATAAATATTCGTGATGGATTAAAAAAAACTATTGATTGGATCACCAAGCCTGAAAATTTAAAAGTATATAAGACTGAAATTTATAATGTTTGATGATTTTATAAATTTAGTCAGAAAAATTTACGCTACAAAAGACACTATACCATTACATAGGCCACATTTTTCAGGAAATGAGGTGGAGTATATAAATGATACTATTAAATCAACTTACGTTTCTAGTGTAGGCCATTATGTTGATGATTTTGAAAAAGCAGTTGCAGATTATACAAAGTCAACTTTTGCTATTGCTACTGTTAACGGAACATCAGCATTACATATTGCATTAATGTTAGCTGGCGTAAAAAAATGGTGACGAGGTTATAACTCAATCTCTAACATTTGTAGCAACATGTAATGCGATCCGTTATTGTAATGCAGATCCAGTCTTTGTTGATGTGAGCAAAGATACCCTTAGCCTATCAGAAAAAAGTATGAAATTTTTCTTAGAGGAAAATTGTGAAATTCGGAATGATGGTTTTTGCTGGAATAAAAATACTAATAAAATTGTTAGAGCATGTTTACCCATGCATACTTATGGTTTTCCTGCTGAATTAGATGCAATAAGTAATTTATGTAAACATTATAATATTAATTTAGTTGAGGACGCTGCCGAGTCCTTAGGCAGCATGTATAAAAATCAACATACTGGCACTATAGGAAAAATATCAGCTATAAGTTTTAATGGTAATAAAATTATTACTACAGGTGGTGGAGGAATGTTGATAACTAATGATAAAATTTTAGCTGAAAAAGCAAAACATCTTACTACAACTTCTAAAATAAAACATAAATGGGCATTCGAGCATGATGAAGTCGGATACAATTATCGATTACCAAATCTTAATGCTGCTTTGGGATTAGCACAAATAGAAATGTTGCCAAAAATACTTGAGTCCAAAAGAAATATTTCGAAGAAGTATTGTGAATGGGGAAAAAAAAACGGGATTGAATTCATAAAAGATAGAAAACATACAAAATCAAATTTTTGGTTAAATACTGCAATAACGAATAGTTTGTCTGAAAGAAATACAATGTTAGAGCAAACAAATAACAATGGAGTTATAACTCGACCAGTTTGGACACCAATGCATAAAATGGCAATTTATCAAAAGTTTAAAAAAATAGATTTATCGAATACAGAATGGCTGTATGATAGGCTGGTAAATGTTCCTAGTAGCCCAGTATTTTAAATT
>CABYPE010000028.1 GCA_902520685.1 uncultured Pelagibacteraceae bacterium
TCACAGCTTGGCGATTACTTGAGAGAGGATTTGATGTTGAAATAATAGAAAAAAATTCCACCTCAGGTGGATTATGTAGATCTTGGAAATATAAGGATTTTATTATTGATACAGGACCTCATATTTTTCATACGCCAGATAAAGAATTGAAAAAATTTTGGAAAAAAAGTTTTAGAAATTTATTAATTGAAGGAAAATTTTATGGAAAAAATGTTAAAGGAAAAAATTTCGATAAATTTTATGATTACCCATTTTCAAGAGAATCTTTAAACAAATTTGAAAAAAATTTAAAAATTAGAATAAAGTCAGAATTAATAAGATGCAAAGATCTTACAAAAAGATTTAAAGCAAAAAATTATAAAGAGTACATAGACTCTTTTGTAGGGCCAACTCTCAGAAAAATGTTTTTTGAAAAATATCCAAAAAAAATATGGGGACTGGATACATCAAAAATGACACCTGATTGGGCTCCTAATCGAATAAAATTTAGAGATAAAATTTTACCGTTTTATCATGAAGAATATGCTGCTGTTGGGAAATATGGGACCGGATGTATATATGATGAGATTAAAAAAAAAATCATAAAATTAGGTGGGAAATTTAGATTTAATGAAACCATTATAGGATTAAAACATAAAGATAAAAAAATAAGAAAAATAATTAGTACAAAAAAAAATTACAATATAAATGAAAATGAAATTGTAATTTCTACTCTACCAATTAGCATTACTTCTAGATTACTTGGGAAAAAAAATAATTTAAAATTTAGAGGTATATGCTCAGTTTATTTATTTTATAATCAAAATTATATATTACCAAAAAATACGCATTGGCTTTATTATGATTCTGAAGAGGTTTTATTTAATAGAATTACTGAAAATAAAAAATTATCTAAATTTGTAGCCCCCAAGAATAAGAGTTTTTTAACTGCAGAAATTACCTACTCTCTTAATGATGATTTTTCAAAAAAAAGTTCAAAAGAAATTATATCTCAAGTAATTAACGATATTTCAAAAGTTAATTTAATTGATAATCGAAAGCTAATAGATACACAAATTAATTATGAACCTTTTGTATATCCAGTTCAATTTATGGACTACAAAAGTGAAACTTTTGCAATAAAAAGTTTTATTGAAAGCTTTAATAACTTGTATTCTGTTGGAGCTGGAGGAGAATTTAATTATGCAGATAGTCAAATTTTATTTCATAAATCTTTTGATCTAGCTGATAGCTTATCAAATAAGTTTAATTTATTTACAAATGAAACAAAAGAAACGAATAGAGTAGATTTTAATCAAAGTTTTAAAATAGATAAAAAAGTTATTGGAAATAGTAGTAGCCCGTTTATAATTGCTGAAGCAGGGTTAAATCATAATGGAAGTTTCTCAATTGCAAAAAAACTAATTGATGAAGCAAAAAAATCTAAATGCGATGCAATCAAATTTCAATCTTTTCTTCCTGATAGCAGGGTTTCAAAAAAAGTAAAAACAGAAAAATATTCAGAAAAAATAATCGGGACGCAGGAGAGTATACATGAATTATTTAGTAGATTAAGTTTAAGTTTTAATATTCAAAAAAAAATATTCAATTATGCGAAAAAAAAGAAATTATTGATATTTTCTACTCCATTTGATTTTGAAAGTGCTGATTTTTTAGAGAAAATGAATGTATGTGCTTACAAAATAGCTTCAGCAGATTTAGTGAATTTGCCATTAATTGAGCATGTAGCAAAAAAAAATAAACCTTTAATATTGTCTACAGGCATGTCAAAAATCTCCGAAATAGATGAAGCAATAGAAACAGTAAGATCAACAGGTAACAAGAATCTTGCTATTTTACATTGTAATTCCTCTTATCCTTCTACATATTCTGAAGTGAATTTAAAATTTATGCAAAATCTTAAATTACTTTATCAAATTCCTGTTGGTTTTTCAGATCATACTACTGATCTGTTGTCTTCAAAGACTGCTATTTCTTTAGGTGCTAATATAATTGAGAGACATTTTACACTTAATAAAAGAATGGAAGGTCCAGATCACATGCTTTCATCAGAGCCTAGAGGAATTTATGATTTAGTTAGATTTAAGAAACATTATAAAAAATTTAATTCATGGATCAAAACACTTAATACAAGTGAAAAAAACAAAGTTAATTTAATTACTGGAGATGGAATAAAAAAGATACAACCAAATGAATATATTACTATTAATTCACAAAAGAAAAGTTTGTATGCAAAAAAAAATATTAAAAAAAATGAGACATTTAAAAAATCAAATATTGCTATAAAAGGACCTGCAGGAGGTTTACTTCCTAAATATATGTCTATTATAATAAATAAAAAAGCTAAAACAGAGATTCTTAAAGATGAACCAATTACTTGGGATTTGCTATAGATGAAAAAAATATTGGTAACTGGAAGCAAAGGCTTAATTGGGAAAAAAATTATAAATTATTTAAAAAAAAAAAATAAAATATTCGGTCTGGATCGACATAATATTGATTTATCAAATGAAAATGAAGTAAAAAACTTTTTCAAAAAAAATAATAATTTTGATTACTTAATCAATCTTCATGGTGCAAATGAGCATGTAGTAAAAAAAAATGAGAATATAAATCTTGTTTTTAAAAATGATTTAGAGAGTTTTAATCATTATTTTCATAATAATGTATTTTCTTTCTATTTAACAAATAAATATTTTATAAAATTTAATAAAAATGGAAAAGGAATTATTAATTTTTCATCTATCTTTAGTTTAATTTCTCCAAAACATGTAATCTACGATAAACCTAAAAATATTTTTTATGTTTCTAGTAAATTCGCTGTCAATGGGATCACAAAATATTTTTCAACTATGTATGGAAAGAAAATCAATATTAACACCATTGCTAATCATGGGATAGATTGGAAACAACCATCTAGTTTTAAAAAAAAACTTATAAAGAATATTCCTAAGGGAAGAATGATGAAGGCTAAAGATCTTTATGGAATAATTGATTATTTATGTAGTAGTGAAAATACCTTTATGAATGGTTCTACTATAGTTTTGGATGGCGGATATACATCTTGGTAATAGAAATATTTTACTTATCAAAAACTAAGAATTTTTAACACTTAATCTAAACTTTTCACTATTTTCGAGCAAATCTTGATAGTTCCCTTCATGTTTAAGTTCTCCTTTATCAAATAAAAAGATCTTGTCACATTTTTTTACTGTACTTAAACGGTGTGCAATCAAAATTTTTGTAGTTTTATAATCTTCGTTATAAATAGCTTCCATAACTGATTTCTCTGTAGTGTTATCTAAAGCACTAGTTGCCTCATCAAAAATTAACAATTTGGGCTCATTATATAATGCTCTCGCAATACCTATACGTTGGCGCTGCCCTCCAGACAATCTAACGCCTCTTTCTCCAATTGTTGTTTCGTATTTAGACGGTAATTCATTTAAAATAAACTCGTGTAAATTTGCAATTTTTGCTGCACGCTCAACATTTTCATGATTTATCTCATCAGCCTCTAATCCAAATGCAATATTTTCTGACACTGTTGTGTCTGCCAAGTAAATTTGCTGGGGAACATAGCCAATTAAATTTTGCCAAGCTCTTTTATTTTTGTTATTTATAATTTTCCCATCAATCTCCAAAGTTCCTTTTTGAGCATCTAATAAACCAAGAATAATATCTACAACTGTTGTTTTTCCACTTCCTGTTTCTCCTACGATACCTACAGTTGTATATGCAGGTATTGTGAGATTTATGCTTTTTAATGCCGTCCTAGATGATTTTGGGTATGCATAAAAAATATCTTTTAGTTTAATATTTTCATTAAAAAAGAATTCATTCTTATAATTGTTATCTATTTTTAAATTTAATTTTTTTAAATCATCATATAAAGAAATAATAGCTGGCCCAGATATACGCAAGGAAGTAAAACTAACAAAAATTTTTTGTATTGCAGGCATCAATCTATATCCAGCAAATGCATAAAGAGCAATTATAGGCAATACACTTGTAATATCATTTGTAGCTAACATGTAAAAAATTATTACTAGAATTAATCCACCAAAAGAAATAGCCTCTAAGACAAAGCGAGGTAATTGACTAAGTATATCTGATAAAGCCATATTGTAAGCCATACTTCTAGCGGGTTGAGAGTATCTATTGATAAATATTTGTTCTAAACTCCCGACCTTAACCTCTTTTGTTGCACTAAAAGCTTCTAGTAACGCTCTAAACTTTAATTCATTATTTTTGAAATTTTTTTTTCCAATTTGGTTCAACAACTTTCTCATCAACAAATATACTATAAGATAAAATGAACCTATAGTAATTGCCATTAACGTGGTAAGTACAGTATCCACATAAAGAAGCATGATAAATAAAGTTAATAAAATTATTATATTTGATATTAAAGATATAAATGGATTTAAACCTCTACCAATCACATTTCCTGTTTCAGAGAGTATTGTTTTTCCTATGTAAGAACTATTTTGATTTAAAAACCAACTATATGGTTGATATAGATATAGTTTGAACAAACGTTTTGATAAAGAAAATTCACAATATCTTATATATTTTGATTGAAAATATGTTGTTAAAGCCTTAATTGCAATTGAGGTAATCAACAAACAAAAAACTACAATGCCTACAAAAATCAAAAAATCTTGTTCATCTCTAATACCAAAAACACTAACTTTTTTGTATGAAAAATTTAAAATCTCGTTGGTGTTGATAATTTCAGGATTTGTAAGCAAAGCTATAAATGGCATTATAGATGCAATTCCAAGCATATCTATCAAAGCCATTAATAAAATTAATATAAATAAAAACACTCCACGGTTCCGTTCCTTTTTTGATAATATAAATAATAATTTTTTGGTATTAAGCATCAAAGACTAATAATTTGAACGTATGATACAAAAGAATATAGGTTATTTAAAGAAGTATAAATGAAAATTGTTTTAAAAAATAAATCAAATAAATTTTTGGTGGGCCGTGTTGGTTACGCTCCAACTACCCCTGCAATGTCAATGCAGTACTCTACTATTGAGCTAACGGCCCTGAGGGTTTTAGCTTTCTAAAAAACTTTTTAATTGTTTAGATCTACTTGGATGTTTTAATTTTCTAAGAGCTTTTGCTTCTATCTGTCTAATTCTCTCCCTTGTAACAGAAAACTGTAAACCAACTTCCTCCAGAGTATGATCGGTATTCATTCCAACACCAAATCTCATTCTCAAAACTCTTTCCTCCCTTGGTGTTAAGGTAGATAAAATCTTTGTAGTCGCTTCTCCTAAATTTGATTTAATAGCTTGTTCAAGTGGGGCAAGAGCTTTTGTATCTTCAATAAAATCTCCTAAGCTACTATCTTCCTCATCACCCACAGGTTTTTCTAATGACACTGGCTCTTTTGAAATTTTTAATACTTTTCTAACTTTGTCTAAAGGCATTCTTAGTTTTTGAGCTAGTTCCTCTGGCGTAGCTTCTCTGCCAAACTCACTTAAAATAAGTCTTTGTGTTCTCACAATCTTATTGATTGTCTCAATCATATGGACTGGAATTCTAATTGTTCTTGCTTGATCAGCAATTGATCTTGTTATTGCCTGTCTAATCCACCAAGTTGCATATGTTGAAAATTTATAACCTCTTCTATATTCAAACTTATCAACCGCTTTCATTAAGCCAATATTACCCTCTTGAATTAAATCTAAAAATTGAAGACCTCTGTTTGTATATTTTTTTGCAATTGAAATAACTAATCTCAAGTTGGCTTCAACCATTTCTTTTTTTGCAATTCTAGATTCTTTTTCACCTTTTTGGACTCTGCTTACAAGTTTTTTGAAATCAGTTACAGACATTCCAAGTTTATGGCTAATTTCAATTAATCTTTCTCTTATATTTTTAAATTCATCTTTATTTTTTGAAAAAAATTGTTTCCAAACTTGATTTGTATCTAAAAATTTTTTAAGATTAGGATTAATTTCATTCCCTATATAAAATTTGATGAATTCAGTTCTGGAAATTTTATGGTCCATTGCTAATCTTAACAAATTTCCCTCCAATGAAATAATTTTTTTATTTTCTGTATAATGTTTTTGAACAAGCTCTTCTAAAACAGATGGAGATAACTGAAGAGATTTAATATTTTCTAAAATATCATTAACAATTTTTTCATAACCTTTTTCTTTAGCTGGTGAAAAATTTTGTGAGTTGAGAGCACATTCAAGTTTTTCTTTTTGATACTTGATTAATTTATTGTACTCTTTGGTTAGAGTTTGGACTGTCTTAAGAACTTTTGGTTTAATTTCTGTTTCCATTGCAGCAAGTGTAGGATTAAAATCATCATCATCGTCTGAAGCTCCATCTTCTTTATCAGTCTCACCTGCATTTTTTTGTTTTGCACTTGGGCCTGTGCTCTCATCTTCCATATAATTTGTATCAATATCTATAATTTCTCTCACTAAAATTTCATCTTTATGTAATTGATCGTTCCATTCAAAAAATTGTTGAGCTGTAATTGGACTTTGAGACAAAGCTATTAACATCACATCTTTTCCAGCCTCAATTCTTTTTGCAATAGCAATCTCACCTTCTCTTGAAAGAAGTTCAACTCCTCCCATTTCACGAAGATACATTCTAATAGGATCATCACTTTTTTCGACTGCTTTACCCTCTTCTTTAGAAGAAGATTCTTTTTTTCTTAGGACCTTGTAGTCAGATTTTTTTTCTACAAGCGCTATCCCTGCATCTAAAATATGAATAAATGCTTGTGATAAATTTTCATTAGAAAGATTTCTTTTTCCTAGAGATTTATTTAATTCTTCATGAGTTATAA
>CABYPE010000029.1 GCA_902520685.1 uncultured Pelagibacteraceae bacterium
TAAATGGATTAACAAAGTGTGGAATTTCAATTGATAGAAAAATTCTTGCTGAAATAGCCTATGATAGTCCTGAAGCTTTCAAAACAATAGTACATAAAGCACAATCAGCACTAAATTAATCTTCACTATTGTTTTTATTTCTTAAGGAAATAATCTATTAAAATGTCAGACTTAAAAAATATTCATAGAGAATACAATTCTAAACTTGGTAATAAGTTAAGCTTAGAACAAATAAATCAAATCAAAACCGAATTATTTGGAAAGAATGGTTTAATTTCTACTCAGTTTAAAATACTAGGCAAACTTTCTGAGTCAGAGAGAAAGCAATTTGCTTCGGAACTTAATAAAATTAAAGAAGATCTTCAAAATCTAATTTCTCAAAAACTTAAAGATATAGAGTTAAGTTCGATAAACGAAAAATTAGAAAATGAAAAAGTTGATATAACATTACCTGCAAGACCAATCATAAAAGGAAAGATTCATCCGGTATCTCAAACAATAGATGCAATTTCATCAATATTTTCAGAAATCGGTTTTAGTGTGGAAGAAGGCCCTGATGTAGAAAATGACTATAATAATTTTTCAGCTCTAAATACACCAGATAATCACCCAGCAAGAGATATGCATGACACATTTTATCTTGATGATGAAAAGAAAACTTTGTTAAGAACCCATACTTCACCTGTACAAATAAGAACAATGATGAAAGATCAGCCACCATTTAAGATTATTGCTCCAGGCAGGACTTATAGATCCGACAGTGATCAAACTCATTCACCAATGTTTCATCAAGTAGAGGGACTACATATCGATAAAAATATTAATATGGGAAATTTAAAAGGATGTCTGAATTATTTTATTAAAGAATTCTTTGAAGTTGATAAAATTAAAATGAGATTTAGACCAAGTCATTTTCCATTTACGGAACCTTCAGCAGAAGTAGATATCGGTTATGAAATTAAGGATGGTAAAATTATAATTGGTGAGGGTGATAAATGGTTAGAGATTTTAGGATGTGGAATGGTCCACCCAAATGTTTTAAAGAATGTAAAAGTTGATCCAAATAAATTTCAAGGTTATGCTTTTGGAATTGGTATTGACAGATTAGCTATGCTTAAATACGGAATAAATGATTTAAGGTCTTTTTTTGAATGTGATTATAGATGGCTAAATCACTTTGGGTTTGATCCATTAGATGTTCCGACAAATTATAGGGGTCTAAGTAGATGAAGATAACTTATGATTGGTTGAAAGATCATTTAAAAACAAACCAAAAAGAGAAAAAACTTTTAGAACAATTAACAAATGTGGGTCTAGAGGTTGAGAGCGTTTCAAATTTATCTGAAGGTACAAAATTATTCAAAGTTGCAAAAATACTTAAAATAGAAAAACATCCTGATGCGGATAGACTTAAAGTTTGCGATGTTGATATAGGAGAAATGGAGATTAAAAAAGTTGTTTGTGGCGCAGAAAATGCAAAAAAGGACTTAATTACAATTTATGCTCCACCTGGTGCTGTAATTCCAAAAAGTGGTTTGAAATTAGTTGAGGCTAAAATTAGAGGAGTTACATCTCAAGGCATGCTATGTTCAGAGTCTGAATTAAATATTTCAGATGAGAGTAGAGGAATTACTGAACTTTTGGCATCAAAATATACAAAAAAAATTGGAAAAAGTTTTTTTAAAACATCTGACTCAAATTTAATTGATTTATCTGTTACACCTAATAGACCAGATTGTCTTGGCTTAAGGGGAATAGCAAGAGATCTTGCGGCTTCAGGTTATGGAAAACTAAAAGAGCTAAAAGTTAAAAAAAATAAATCAAGTTTAAGACAAAGTATAAAAGTAAAAATCAATAAAGAAAAAATTCAAGGTTGTAGCGCATTTGGAAGCTGTTTAATTACAAATGTAAAAAATACTGAAAGTCCTAAGTGGTTAAAAGATAAATTGATTTCGATTGGTGAGAAACCAATTTCAGCAATAGTTGATATTACTAATTATGTTATGTTTGATAATAATCGTCCATTACATGCATATGATGCTGATAAAATAGAAAAAGGAATAATAGTTAGAAACTCCAAGTCAGGAGAAGAATTTACTGCTTTAGATAAAAAAAATTATAAATTAGAAAATAACATGTGTGTAATAAGTGATAATAAGGGAGTACTAGGTTTAGGAGGCATTATTGGAGGAACAAGATCTGGTACAGAATTTAATACTAAAAACATACTTTTAGAAGCAGCCCATTTTGATTCTAGATCCATAAGAAGTACAGCAAAAAAACTAAATATTGATACAGATGCAAAATTTAGAAATGAGCGAGGAATTGACCCATTATCTATTGAAGCAGGCTTAAATAAAGCTGCATCATTAATTAAAGAAATTTGTGGAGGTCAAATAAGTAAAATAGATATTCAAAAAATTGAAAATTTTAAAAATACAGTGATCAATTTTGATCAAAAATTATTCGAAAAGACTATGGGTATTAAAATTAGCAATTCTGAAATTATAAAAATTTTAAATGATTTAGGATTTAAAACTAAAAAAGGAAGTAAAATTTTAAAATTAATAGTTCCATCATGGAGACCAGATGTTTCACAACCAATTGATATCGTGGAAGAACTGGCAAGAATAAAAGGTTATGATCAGATCAAAACAATTGAGCCAAAAAAAGAAAGATTAAAACCAACATTAAATAAAACACAAAAATTATTTCATTTTATTCAAAGATCAGTGGCCTCAAAGGGATATTACGAAGTAATTACTTGGTCGTTCACAGATTCAAAATTTAATAATTTATTTAAAGGAGAAAACAAAGAAATTAAGATTGTAAATCCAATAAGTTCTGATTTAGGAGTTTTGAGAAATTCAGTGTTTGCTAATTTAGCAATGTGCTTAAATAAGAATATTGATAGAGGTTATAAAGATATTTCTTTATTTGAGATTGGACCAATTTTTAAAGGAAAAAATCCTGGAGATCAAACGACAGTTGTTTGTGGCATAAGCACAGGAAAAAAATCAAGATTATCATGGCTTGAAAAAGAGAGAGATGTAGACATTTTTGATATCAAAAAAGATGTAATACAAACTCTATCAGAAACTGGATATGATCCAGTAAAATTTGTCATTGACGATAAAACTCCAGAATATTATCACCCTGGCAAATCTGGAAGAATATTTTTGAATGATGAAAAAAATAAAGTTGCTGCATATTTTGGAGAACTCCATCCCAGAATTATCAAAAATATAGATATGAAAACCAATGCTTTATTTGGCTTTGAAATTTTTCTTGAAAACTTAAAACAACCTAAGAAATCATTAAATGATCAAAAATCAAAATATTCAGTTTCAGATTTTCAAAAATCCGAAAGAGATTTTGCATTTATAATTGATAAAAAAATAAAAGCACAAGATATAATAAATATAATTTCAAATGTTGATAAAAATTTGATTCAAAATGTTAAAATTTTTGATGTTTATGAAGGAAATAATATTCCTGAAGGAAAAAAATCTGTAGCTTTAAATGTTACAATCCAATCAAATGAAAAAACACTTAAAGATAAAGATTTAGAAGATATAAATAATTTAATTATCAAATCTGTTGAAGATAAAACTAGTGCCAAAATTCGTTCATAAAGACAATGAGCACAATTGATCATATTAGAAATTTTGCAATTATAGCACATATTGATCATGGAAAATCAACTATTGCGGATAGAATTATTCATAAATGTGGAGGATTGACTGAGAGAGAAATGAAAGCTCAAGTTCTAGACTCAATGGATATTGAACGAGAACGTGGAATTACGATCAAGGCACAAACAGTTAAGTTAAATTACAAATCAAAAGATGGAAAGAATTATATTTTAAACATTATAGACACACCTGGACATGTTGATTTTAGTTACGAAGTAAGCAGATCATTATATGCATGTGAAGGATCAATTTTAATTGTAGACAGCACACAAGGTGTAGAAGCTCAAACCCTTGCAAATGTTTACCAAGCTTTAGACATTAATCATGAAATAATACCTGTTTTAAATAAAACAGATTTACCAGCATCAGATATTGATCGTACAAAAAAGCAGATTGAAGAAGTAATTGGAATTGATACTGAAAATGCTGTTCCTTGTTCTGGCAAAACAGGAGAAGGAATTGAGGATATATTAGAAAAAATTGTCTCCTTATTACCTGGACCTAAAGGAAAACCATCAGATGACTTAAAATGTTTATTGGTAGATAGTTGGTATGATTCTTATCTTGGGGTTGTAATTTTAGTAAGAGTTATAAATGGAAAATTAACTAAAAATATGAAAATAAAAATGCTTTCAACTAATCAAGATTATTTAGTTGAAAAAGTTGGTGTTTTTACACCTAAAGCTAAAAATATGGAGGAATTAAATGCTGGTGAAATCGGTTTTATTATAACTGGAATAAAGGTTTTATCAGAAACTAAGGTTGGTGATACAATTTGTGATTCAAACAAACCTAAAGTAGATGCATTACCTGGATTTAAACCAAGTAAACCGGTAGTTTTTTGTGGACTATTTCCAGTTGATAGCTCTGAATATCAAAAATTAAAAGATGGGTTAGCAAAACTACAATTAAATGATGCAAGTTTTTCTTTTGAAGCAGAGTCCTCTTCTGCACTAGGGTTAGGATTTAGATGTGGATTTTTAGGCTTACTTCATCTTGAAATTATTACGGAGAGACTTGAGAGAGAGTTTGATATTAATTTGCTAACAACCACCCCTGGGGTTGTTTATAAAATTAATTTAAATAGCGGTGAGACGATCGATTTACAAAATCCCTCGAGTTTACCTGATCCAACTTATATTAAAACCATTGAAGAACCATGGATAAAAGCAACTATAATTACACCCGATCAATATTTAGGTTCAATAATTAAACTTTGCCAAGATAAAAGAGGCATACAAACAAATTTAACGTATTCAGGAAATAGAGCTGTTTTAAGTTATGAGCTACCATTAAACGAAGTTGTTTTTGATTTTAATGATAAAATAAAATCGATGACTAGTGGTTATGCAAGTTTTGATTATGAGATTGCAGAATACAAAGAGGGAGAATTAGTTAAACTAGGAATATTAGTTAATAGTGAGCCGGTTGATGCTTTAGCAATGATGATACATAAAGATTTTGCACAAAGAACAGGAAGAGAAGTTTGCGAAAAATTAAAAGATTTGATTCCAAGGCACAATTTTATGATTCCTGTACAAGCAGCTATTGGTGGAAAAATTATTGCAAGAGAAACCATAAAAGGTTTTAAAAAAGATGTATTAACTAAAATCCATGGTGGAGGAGCAACAGATAGAAAAAGAAAATTATTAGAAAAACAAAAAAAAGGTAAAGCTAGATCTAAACAATTTGGAAGAGTAGAAATTCCTCAAGAGGCATTTATTGGAGTTCTTAAAATTGCTAAAGATTAATAATTTTTTCTATCAATTTTAAATTTTTTCTATCTATATTAATTTTGAAAGGATAATTTTTATCAGAATTATCCGGTATGGTTTTAATTCTATAATATTTTAACTTTAAAATTTTACTTATTCTTTCATTTTGTCTGCTCGGATGATCTGAAGGAATTATTTCTATAATTTTTGTTCCCGGTTTGCAAAAAATTATATTAGTAAAAGCAGCTCCGTGCGCTCCTATTATAATTGAAGAATTATTAAACAAATTAATTTGATTTTTAAAAGTTGATAACTCTGGTTTTGAAGACTTAAATTTATTCTTAAAAATAAATTCATTAACAAAATTTGGGTTGCTTATTTGACAATGGTTATAAGACGAATTTGAACGATCTAGAAATATTCTTTTTTTAATATTTTTTTTATTTTTTTTTAGAAATATCTCTCTATTTTTAAGAACTATCCAATTAGGTATTTCTCTCACACTATTATGAATATGACCTTTTGTATACCAAGGATGATCTACTGAATAAATTTCATCTGCAATGATGTGGTTATATTTTTTTGAGCTTAAAAGTTTATCTTCAGTAATTCCTAAAATTTTTAAAATTCTGATTTGCCATTTCTTTGGATTTGCAATGTAGAAGTAATCTATCTTATCTAAATTTATTTTAGAATTAAGTAAATATATCTTTGGGATTATATCAAACATAAAATGAAAGTAATTATTTCCACTAGCACCTTGGCAAAGGTTAAAAACCTTACCATTAATTTTCTTTATAAAAGAGGGAGTTCCCTTAACTAAAGTACAATTATATTTTGGGTTCCGGAGTA
>CABYPE010000030.1 GCA_902520685.1 uncultured Pelagibacteraceae bacterium
GACAAGATAAACCAGATTCAGCGTTATGGTTAATTCGTCAACATAATATTTTAAAAGACTCACAAATCGCAAAGTTGGTTGGAATTACAAAAAATTCAGTAACCTCTATTAGAAATAAAAGCTACTGGAATTATAACAATTTAAACCCAAAAGATCCTGTTGCTTTAAACCTTTTTAGTCAAAAAGAATTGATTGAAGCTATTGAAAAAGCAGAAAGAAGAATAAAAAGAGAAAAAAAACAAAAGGAAAGAGCTAAAATTACTCAACAAATTTCAAACTGAATAATAAAATGAATAGACATAAAATTATAAAAATGCTAGTTACACATTTTTTTGGAGGTAGTTATTAAAATAGAAGTAAAAGATAATAATGTTGAGCAAGCTCTTAGGGTTTTAAAAAGAAAACTTCAACGAGATGGTTTTTTTAAAGTCATAAAACTTAAAAATACATATGAGAAACCATCTGAGAAAAAAAAGAGAATACTTCAAGAAAATATAAAAAGAGTAAAGAAGCTAAATAAACTTAAGAATAGAATTTAACTATGCCGCGGGGTGGAGCAGTCTGGTAGCTCGTCAGGCTCATAACCTGAAGGTCGGCGGTTCAAATCCGTCCCCCGCAACCAATTTGAGCCTTTGATGAATCTTATAAATAAGAAAACGAACATAGACAATTTCTTATTAATTTTTTTTTCGATCTACCCAATAGCAATATTAATTGGAAATTATGCTATTAATTTATTTATTCTAATTATAGGAAGCTTTTTCTTTTTTAAATTAATCAGAAAAAAAGAGAAGATAGATATAAATAAAAAAGTATTTTTTTTACTGATATTTTTTTTTATATCTTTGTGCATAAATCTATTTTTTAGTGATAATATCCACTTATCATATCAAAGAGTTGTAAAGATTTTTTTTATAATTTTTTTTGTACTTTCATTTGATTACTTAATAAAAAATTATTTTCAAAATTTAAATAATATTTTCAAGGTATGGAGTATAATTTTTCTAATAGTTATATTTGATTTGTTTATTGAATTCTTAATTGGAAATAATTTGTTTGGTCAAACTTCTATAATGCCTGGTAGGCTTGGCAGCTTTACTGGAGAAGAGAGTGTTATAGGAGGTTTTTTTTTCGGATTTTGCCTAATTTTTTTATCATTTATTTATAAAAAAAATCAGGACATAAAACTTAATATATTTATTGCTCTTAGTTTAATTATAATTTCTTTTTTAATTGGTGAGAGAGCAAACTTTATTAAAACTCTTTTAGCAATTATAATTTATATTTTTTTAGTTTACAGAGTAAGTTTAAAAATTAAATTTTTTTCATTTATTTTAATAATCTGTTTGATATATCCAATATTCTCCTCCTTAAATAGTGATTTTAAATGGAGGTATACTCAAGACATTAAATTAATTCTTAACGAAAATGGATTAAAAAATTATTTAGATAATTCAAATTATGGCGCACATAGAAATGTAGCAAAAGAAATTTTTCTAGACAACCCAATGTTTGGAGTTGGTATCAAAAACTTTAGGTTTGAAAGCGCTAAAGAAAAATATAACGACTTAGAGCATAAATATAATGACAGGCGTGTTTCTAATCACCCGCATGAATTATATTATGAATTTTTGTCGGAAACAGGAATATTTGGATTAGTTTGTTTTTTAATATTCATTATATCTTCCATTTTCATATCATTAAAAAATTATATTATAGAAAAAAATATTTACCAACTATCTGGTATAATTTTTATTTGTATTTCAATCTTACCAATAATTCCAACTGGAGCTTTTCTCTCAACTATGACTTCATCTATTTTTTGGATTAATTATGCGATAATGATTGGCTTCAATAAGATTAAATAACTTAAATCTGAAATTTGGATTTAGTAGCATCAATTAAAAAATTTTTTACAGTTTCGTTTGTTAGTTTGGTGAAAGATTTTCCGAAATTCTGAATTTTCTCGATAATTAAGGGTGGTATAGTGATTATATGACACCCTAATTGTTTTGCCTGCAAGAAATTATATGGTTCTCTAACACTCGCCCACAAAATTTCAACATTTTTAAATTTTTTGGCTAACTTAATACTTTTAGCAAACTCTGGAACTGGATCTTTACCAGCATCAGCTGCTCTTCCAGCAAAAATTGAAATTATAACTTTTGTTTTTTTATTAATTACCTTTAAAATTTTTTCGGTTTGTTTTGCGCTATAAACTGCCGTAATATTAAGCTTAATATTTTTTCCATTTAATTCTTTAATTACCTTGCCACTAAATTTATTTTTAGAGTTTACAACTGGAACTTTTACATAAATATTTTTACCCCAAGTATTTATTTTTTTACCTTGATCAATCATAGACTTATGATCATCTGCAAATACCTCTAATGAGATAGGTTTGCTTTTACATATCTTAAGAATTTTTTTTGAATATAATTCATAATTTTTTGCACCTGATTTTCTCATAAGACTTGGATTTGTTGTAAAGCCTTTTACAATACTTTTTTTGTTGAATTGTTTAATTATTTTTAAATCTGCAATATCACAGAATATTTTAGTGTTCATAAAGATTAAAGATTTTTTGTTATATCCTCGGTCATTTTTTTTGCATCAGCAAATAACATTAAAGTATTTTCTTTATAAAAAAGATCATTATCAATCCCAGCATAACCTGGTGATAAACTTCTTTTAACAAATAAAACTGATTTACATTTTTCAACATCAAGAACTGGCATTCCATATATTGGGCTTTGTGGATCTGTTTTTGCAATAGGATTTGTTACATCATTCGCACCAATTACGAAAGCAACGTCAGCATTAGCAAAATCACTATTGATTTCCTCTAACTCAAAAACCTCATCATAAGGGACATTTGCTTCAGCTAATAAAACATTCATATGGCCAGGCATTCTCCCAGCAACAGGATGAATTGCATAAGAGACCTTAATATCATTTTTCTTTAATGTATCTACCATCTCTCTTAAAGCATGTTGGGCTTGTGCTACAGCCATTCCGTAGCCTGGTACAATAATAACTGAAGATGCATTTTTCATTAAAAAAGCCGCATCATCTGCATTACCACTTTTAACGGGTCTTTGTTCTTTATTATTATCTGCTCCTGATTGTTCAGTTGCACCAAATCCACCTAATATCACATTAAAGAATGATCTATTCATTCCCTTACACATAATATAAGAAAGAATTGCTCCAGATGAACCAACTAAAGCCCCTGTAATAATTAAAGCAGTATTTTCTAAAGTAAAACCAATTCCTGCGGCAGCCCAACCTGAGTATGAGTTAAGCATTGAGATTACAACTGGCATATCTGCTCCACCAATTGGAATAATAATTAGAAAACCGATTAAAAAAGATATTATAATTAATATCCAAAATAAATTAGCAGATTGATTAGAACATAAATAAAAAGTTAAAACTATAATTGAAACTAGTATCAATGCGTTTAACAAATGTTGACCTTTAAAAGTTATAGGCGCACCTGACATAACTCCTTGAAGTTTTAAAAATGCAATAACAGAGCCTGAAAAAGTTATTGCACCCACCGCAGCTCCAATTGCCATTTCAATTAAGCTGGCAAGTTTAATGTTACCTGGTATTCCTAGTCCAAAAGCTTGAGGATTTACAAAAGCAGATATTGCAACAAATACTGCAGCTAATCCCACTAAACTATGAAATCCAGCTACTAGTTCAGGCATTGCTGTCATTGGAATTTTGTAAGCTATAAAAGCACCAATGCTTCCACCAATAGCTAGAAATATTAGTACATAAATAAATCCAGATGTAAAATTACCAACAGATAAAAATGTAACTGTAACTGCTATCACCATACCTATAATTCCAAATAAATTGCCTCGTCTTGAAGTCTCAGGAGAGGACAATCCTCTTAAAGCTAGAATGAATAAAACACCCGATATTAGATATAAAATTGCTGAAAGGTTTGCTGACATTATCTATTTATCCTTTTTCTTTTTTTTTTTATACATAGCAAGCATCCTTTGCGTAACTAAGAATCCACCAAAAAT
Source organism: uncultured Pelagibacteraceae bacterium (assembly GCA_902520685.1). Lineage (GTDB taxonomy): Bacteria > Pseudomonadota > Alphaproteobacteria > Pelagibacterales > Pelagibacteraceae > Pelagibacter. Next base: position 4,044 of record CABYPE010000030.1, read on the forward strand.
ATTAACAGCTGCTAAAACTATTGCTAAATATCCATAGATGCTTGATGATGAAAAGATAACTTCATCATTACTAGATAAAGCAGCTATAATTGCACCAACTATGATCACAGACGAAATCGCATTAGTCACCGACATTAAAGGAGTGTGCAGTGAAGGTGTTACACTCCAAACCACATAATATCCAACAAATATTGATAAAATGAAAATACTTAATCTGAATATAAAAGGATCTATTTCCATAATGCTATTTTACTAAAGTTTTTTCAATTATTTCATCTTCTAAATTAATATTTAATTTTTTATTTTCTTTATCATACAAATTAGAGATAAAATTAAATACATTTTTTGCATATAAATTAGAAGCTGAAACTGGTAATTTATTTAAAATATTTGCCTCACCTAAAATCTTAACACCATCTTTTTCAACAGTTTTGTTTACTTCTGTAAATACTGTATTTCCACCTTGTATTGCTGCAAGATCATAAATTATAGAACCTTTTTGCAAATTTTTAAACATATCCTCTTTAATAATTTTAGGTGCCTCTTTTCCTGGAATTAAAGCTGTACAAATAATAATATCTATTTTTTTTAATGTTTCTGACAATAGCTCTTCTTGTTTTTTTTTGAAATCTTCAGTTGCTTCTTTTGCGTATCCACCTTCAGTTTCTAAATTTTCAGCGCCTTCAACAGTTAAAAATTTTCCACCTAAGCTTTCTACTTGTTCTTTAGAGGCCATTCTAACATCTGTTGCAAATACAATTGCACCCATTCTCTTAGCTGTCGCTATCGCTTGTAATCCAGCAACTCCTGCGCCAACTACTAGCACTTTTGCGGCAGGGATTGTTCCAGCTGCAGTCATCATCATAGGAATTGCTTTTTCGTAAACTTGAAAAGCTTCTATTACTGCTTTGTATCCAGCAAGGTTAGCTTGTGAAGATAAGATATCCATTGATTGTGCTCTCGTTATTCTTGGAAGTAATTCCAGAGAAAAACAATTAATTTTTTTTTTTTTTAAATTATTTAACTTTTCGCTATTTGAAATGGCATTCAATGAACCAACTAAAGTTTGATTTTCCTTAAATAATGATAGCTTTTCATCATCTGGTAAACCTAGTTGAATAATAATTTCAGAATTATCAATAATATCTTTTTCATTGTTAAAAAGTTCAACTCCTAAATTTTTATATTCTTTATCATCAAACCCTAAATGTGCACCATACCCAATAGGTAGCGACAGTTTAAAACCTAAACTTATATATTTTTTTGCAATCTCAGGAGTTATTGCCAATCTTTTTTCGACAGATTTATTCTCTAAAAAAGAACCTATATGCATTATAAACTATAATAGGAAGGTTGCCATTAAAACAAGTACCAGAATGACCGCAACTGCCCCCCAAAGGACAAATTTAGTAAAATTATTCCATGTATTTTTATGGCTTTCATTATCCATAAAATTATTTTTGACGTGCTTTAAACTTTGGATTTGTTTTATTTATTATGTAAACTCTACCTCTTCTCCGTACTAATTTAGAGTTAAGATCTCTTTTTTTTATTGATTTTAGTGAGCTTTTAATTTTCATAATTTTGTATGCTGGCAACGACCTACTTTTCCATGTCTTAAGACAAAGTACCATTGGCGCAGAAAGGCTTGACTTCCGAGTTCGGAATGGGATCGGGTATAACACTTTCGCAATAGCTACCAGCAGAAGTCTTATACTCTTAAAAATATATTTGTAAATAAGGATTTAGTCTTAAAATTAAATAATTTTTTAAAAAATATGTCAATTTAATGGGTATTTTTTATCTAAATATTTCTATTTTTTCAAAGTTTAATTTTATACCTAAAGCTGAATAATTTAAAATATAAAAATAAATAACTAAATACATTAAATAAAATTAATATTATTTGAAATTG
>CABYPE010000031.1 GCA_902520685.1 uncultured Pelagibacteraceae bacterium
TATGATTAAAACTTTAAATACATTATTTGTTACAATGTGCGGTTTAGGAAAAGTTTCAAAAATTCCTGGTACTTTTGGATCTTTAGCTACAATAATTATACTTTACTTTTTTTTCCACATATTAAATTTATCTTCAAATATAATTTTAATAGGTTTGATGATTATTTTTATTTTTTCTTTTTCAGCAGTTTCAATCTATATAAAAGATAGTGAAAACAAAGACCCTAAGGAAATAGTTATAGACGAATTTATTGGTCAATCTATACCAATTTATCTTTATGAAATTTCACACGGAACAGAAAAGTCATCTGATGAAGCTATAATTTTTTATAGTATTTGTTTTTTATTATTTAGATTTTTTGACATAGTAAAACCATTTCCTGTAAGTTTTTTTGATAAGAATTTTAAAAATAGTTTTGGAGTAATAATGGATGATGTTTGTGCTGGTTTTTATGTTGTTTTATCTTTAATTTGTTTTATGATTTTAAGTATTTATTTTATCTAATGAAATCTTTAATAAGAACATTAACTAAAAAAAAACTTAAGATCTCATTTGCAGAGTCATGTACAGGAGGGTTACTCGCTAGCTCTATTACATCAATTAGTGGTGCTTCAAAAGTATTTAATTTAGGTTTTATTACTTACTCTAACCAGGCAAAAATAAAAGTTCTAAAAGTAAATCAAAATATTATTAAGAAATACGGCGCTGTAAGTCCTGAATGTTGTTCCGCAATGGTTAAAAATTTATCAAAAATATCTAGAGCTAATATAAATGTTTCAATAACTGGTATTGCAGGACCTAAGGGTGGCACCAAACAAAAACCAATCGGTTTAGTTTATATTGGATTAAAAAAAGGCAATAAAATAGAGGTCAATAAGTGTTTATTTAAAAGTAAAAAAAGATCTTCAATACAAAAAGCTACAGTAAAAAAAGCTTTAAATTTAATTTTTAGAGCTGCTAAATAAATCTTCTGCCCTTTTTTGAAAGGCATCAGCTATCTTTTCTAGACCGAATTGAAAAGAAACAGCCATTAAAGAGTTTAAAAATTTATTTTTAATCTCAAAATCAATATCAAAAGTTATCTCTGTAATACCATTTTTTTTGTCAGAAAAGGTCCAATTATTTGATAAATGATTTAATGGCCCCTCAATATTTTTAACATAAATAGTGTCGTTTTTTTTATCAAAAGCTACATCGCTTTTATATGTATCTTTAAATGGTCCTTTACCAATAGTAAGATCAGCAATTATTTTTTGTAGATCTCCTTCTTTTTTATTTTCATAAATTTTTGCATCATAACAAAAAGGGACAAACTGTGGATATTTTTCAATATCAAGTACAAGATTAATTAAATCTTTTTTTTGACATTCAATTAACCTCTTAACAGAAGCTTTTGGCATTAATTTAAATTCAATCTGTTTTTTTGAAGTTTAGCAAAATCTTCATCTGCATGATAAGAAGATCTGGTTAAAGGGGATGATGAAACTAAAAGAAAACCTTTTGATTTTGCGATTAATTCTAATTCTTTAAATTCATCTGGATGATAATATCTCTGAAGAGGATGATGTTTAACAGATGGTTGAAGATATTGTCCAATTGTAATAAAATCTACGTTCGCAGACCGTAAATCATCCATTACTTGAATTATTTCATAGTGCTCCTCTCCAAGACCAACCATTATTCCAGATTTAGTAAAAACTTTATTATTATCTTTTTTTGCATTTTTAAGAAGTTCAAGAGATGCAAAATATCTGGCCCCTGGTCTGACTTTTAGATAAAGTCTAGGTACAGTTTCAATGTTATGATTAAAAACATCTAGATCCGCCTCAAGTAATTTCTTAAAAGAGTCTCCTTTTCTCAAAAAATCAGGTGTTAAAACCTCAATAGTAGTATTAGGATTTTTTTTTCTTGTAGTTTCAACTACTTTTTTAAAATGACTAGAACCACCATCCGGCAAATCATCTCTGTCAACAGAAGTGATAACTACATGTCTTAAGTTTAATTTTTTAACAGCATTAGCTATTTTGATATCTTCATATGGATCCAATTTTTCTGGTTTACCAGTTTTAACATCACAAAATGCGCAAGCCCTTGTACATGTATCGCCCATTATCATGAAAGTTGCATGTCTTTTACTCCAACACTCAGCGATATTTGGACAATTAGCTTCTTGGCATACTGTAACAAGATTACTTTTGTTGACTACAGTTTTTGTAGTGAAAAATTCTTTACTATTAATTAATTTCGATCTAATCCAGTCTGGTTTTTTTTTAATTGGATTGACCGGATTTTTAACTTTTTCTGGATGTCGGGGTCTAATTTTTTGTGTCATGATTTTGTATTATATAAATTTTTTCATCTTTTTTTCCAAATAAAAACCTTTCTCTAATCAATATTTCTACATAATCAAGATCTAGATTGTCACTAAGTAAAGAATTTTTAAAATCTAATTCCTTTATTTTATTCAATAAATTTGTTTCTTTAGTTTTAAGATCTACGAGGATATCTTTTTTTTCTAAATAAGAAAGAAAACCTCTTTCACCAGACATAAAATTAAAAAAAAAATATATAATCAAAAAAGTAGTAACCAATAAAAAATAATTTTTTTTTATGTTTTTGAGCATTAATGAATTTTATTCATTCTTGCTTTTTTTCCAAGGTCTTCTTCAATACGAATTAATTGGTTATATTTAGCTGTTCTTTCTGATCTTGCTAAAGATCCTGTTTTAATTTGACTTGAATTTGTACCTACAGCCAGATCAGCAATAAATGTATCTTCACTATCTCCTGATCTGTGTGAAATAATAGTTTTGTATCCTACTGTTTGAGCAAATCTAATTACGTCTAATGTTTCTGATACAGTTCCTATTTGATTTAATTTTATTAAAATTGCGTTAGAGGAAATATTTAAAAATCCTTTTTTTAAACGCTCTAAATTAGTTACGTATAAATCATCTCCGACAATTTGGACTTTATTAATTGATCTCATTAACTTACTCCAAGACGACCAATCATTTTCTGCAAAAGGATCTTCAATAGACTTTATCTTATATTTTTTAATTATTCTTTTATATTCCAAAATAGTTTTTTCTACAGAAATATATTTTTTTGAATGAATTGAATAACTATTTTTTTTAAAAAGTTCATTAGCTGCTACATCTAAACAAATAGAAACCTCTTTACCATTTACGAATCCAGATTTTTTAATTGCTTTTACAATTAGATTTAATGCTTGATTATTACTACTAATCATAGGTGCAAATCCCCCTTCATCACCTACAGAAGTTGATAAACCCTTGTTTTTTATTAATTTACTTAAATTTTTAATGACAACAAAACAAATTCTCATTGCTTCAGAAAAACTTTTTGCTTTATCAGGTCTAATCATAAACTCTTGTATTCTTAAACTGTTGTTAGCATGAGCTCCTCCATTTATTATATTCATTAATGGATATGGTAATTGAAAATTTTTTTTTATAAAAAAAGTTTTGTACAGAGGAACTTTTTTTAAATTAGCAGAAAGTTTTTTTACTGCCATTGAAACTGCTAAAATTGCATTAGCGCCTAATCTAGATTTTTGTCTTGTCCCATCTAAATTAATCATCAGCTCATCTATTCTTTCTTGGTCATGAACATTATGCCCTTTTAATCTATTTGAAATTTTTGTGTTTACTATCTTAACAGTGCTTAAAACACTTTTACCAAAGTATCTTTTATTATGTTTGTCTCTTTTTTCAAAAGCTTCATAAGTTCCAGTGGATGCACCAGAGGGACATATTGCAGATGCACTAGAACTTGATGTATATACCTCTGCTTCAACTGTTGGATTACCTCTGCTATCAAAAACTTGTCGTGCTTTAACTTTAATGATTTTGCTCACTAGTTTTTTATAAGGTTATCAATATCATTTAATTGTTTTAATAAATTTTCTAATTTATCTAACGGAATCATATTTGGACCATCAGATGGTGCATTATCAGGATCTTGATGTGTTTCGATAAAAACTCCTGCAACACCTACAGCAACAGCTGCTCTAGCTAGATACTCAACAAACTCTCTTTGTCCACCAGATGACTCTCCTTGTCCTCCTGGTTGCTGAACTGAATGTGTTGCATCAAATATTACAGGATAACCATCTTTTGCCATGATGGGTAAAGATCTCATATCTGAAACTAAAGTATTATATCCAAAACTTGCACCTCTTTCTGTAACCAAAATATTCTTATTTCCTGAGTCAGAAATTTTTTTAGTAACATTAACCATATCCCATGGCGCTAAAAATTGTCCCTTTTTAACATTAATAATCTTATTTGTTTTTGCTGCAGCAATTAAAAGATCTGTTTGACGGCATAAAAAAGCTGGAATTTGCAAAACATCAACATGTTTTGAAACAATTTCACACTGTTCAGCGTTATGTATATCTGTCAAAATTGGAACATTAAGTTCTTTTTTTATTTTATCAAAAACTGGTAACGAGGCTTCTAAACCAGCACCTCTTTTTCCTTTTAAACTTGTTCTATTCGCTTTATCAAAAGAAGTTTTGTAAATAAATCCAAGTCCAAATTTTTTTGTAATTTCTTGAATATTACCAGCCATATCCAAAGCATGTTGTTCAGTCTCTAATTGGCAAGGCCCAGCAATAATACAAATTTTATTATCATTTGAAATTTCTATATCTCCACAATTAACTTTAATGCTACTCATTTATGATTTTTTGCTGCCTTGATAAAAGATGAGAATAAAGGATGTGGTGACAAAGGTCTAGATTTAAATTCTGGATGGAACTGTACACCAATAAACCATGGGTGATTTTTTAATTCTATAATCTCTGGAAGCTTATTATCTGGCGATATTCCTGAAAAAATCATCCCTTTTTTTTCAAATTCATCTTTAAAAGCAATATTCACTTCGTATCTATGTCTATGCCTTTCTTTAATTAATTTAGATTTATATATTTTTCTAATCTGTGAATTTTCTTTAAGTTTAGCATCGTATGAACCTAGTCTCATTGTTCCACCAAGATTTTTGTCTGTGCCTTTAATTTTTTTACCATCTTTCGTCCACTCATTAATCAAACCAATTATTGGTAAACCATTTTTGTCAAATTCACTTGAAGTAGCA
>CABYPE010000032.1 GCA_902520685.1 uncultured Pelagibacteraceae bacterium
AGGTTTTTTCTTGTTAGACTTTAAAAGAAGTTTTTGTGCTTTTGCATATTCTTTAGTTGCTTTTTCTAATTTTTCTTTTTTTTCAAATTTTTTTGCTTTTTTAATATAGGAAACAGCTTTTTCATAATTAGATTTCATTGATCCACCATCTCCACCAGATGAACTAGATCCCGCCGAAAAAGAGTTAACAGTTAGCGATATTGTAAAAAATAAGCAAAGTATATAATATTTAATCATTTTAAAAATTTTTCCATATCATTAAGTTTTTTTAATTTAAGTCCATTTTTTAGCAAATTCTCTTTTATAGATTTTGCAGTTGCTAATGAACTGATGTTATCACCATGTATGCATACAGAATCAATTTCACAAGGTATCTGTTTTCCACTGTGACAATTAAGTGCCTGATTTTTAACCATAGTCAATACGTGTTTTTTTGCTATTTCAGGATCTGTAATTAATGCATTAGCTTTTTTTCTGGAAACTAAATTTCCATCATCTTCATAATTTCTATCTGCGAAGATTTCACAAGCTATTTTCATATTTAATCTTTTTGCTACTTGCTCCATTTTTGATCCAGTTGGAACAAGATAAATTAGATCTTTACTTATTTCACTTATTGTCCGAGCAATAATTGTTGCAAGTTCAATATCTTCACAAGCCATATTATTTAAAGCACCATGAGGTTTAATGTGAGTTACTGTTTCATCATGTTTTAATGCAATTTTTTGTAAAATTTCATATTGATCAATTATAAGTTTTTTTATTTCTGTATTTGATAAATTCATTCTTTTTCGTCCAAAATTATCTGGATCATTGAATGAAGGATGAGCTCCGATACTAACTCCATTTTTTTTTGAAATTTGAATTGTTTTATTCATTGTTTCGTCGTCACCAGCGTGATAGCCACATGCAATATTTGCAGAATTTACTATTTCTAACAAATCAGGATCATACTTATTAGAATGATGTTTGGATTTTTCTCCTAAATCGCAATTTATATTAATTTCCATACTCATGATTGTTAAGTATAACATGGCATGATAAAAAATATATTAAATCTTGGTGATGCAGCTCTATACTGTGATTTTGGACAAGATATTAATAAGGAAACTAATTCATATGTCATTAAATATTTTAATAAAATCCAAAAATTAGAGATTAAAAGTATAAACAATATTACTCCTTCCTATAATAAGTTAATTATCTCCTTTGATTTAAATAAAATTAGATTTAACGAATTGAAAAATTTAATAGAAAAAATTCAGATAGATGATGAAGATACTTTAAAAAAAAAGGTAATAGAAATACCTATTTGTTGTGAAGAACCTTATTCTCTAGATTTTTCTAGGTTAGAGGAAAAACTTAAGTTGAATAAAGAACAAATTTTAAAAAACTTTTTTAAAAAAAAGTTTTTTTGTTACATGACTGGTTTTATTGCGGGTATGCCCTTTTTGGGAGATTTAGACGAAAATATGAGAATACAAAGATTAGAAACTCCTAGGGTAAAAGTTCCAAAGGGATCCATTGGAATAACAGAACAATTTGCAAATATTTATACTTTTGAAAGCCCAGGGGGATGGAATATCATTGGCAATACGCCAATCGAAGTTTTTGATAACTCAAAAGAAAAAGAGCCGAATCTAATTAATCCTGGGGATACGGTTATATTTAAAGAAATAACTAGAGAACAATATCTTAATTATGAGCAATAATTATTTTGAAGTAATTAGATCAGGGATAAATACAACTTTCCAAGATAAAGGAAGACCAAACTTATATCATCTAGGCATCCCCTTTAGTGGAGCAATGGATAATAGAAATTATTTATTAGTAAATAAACTTGTTGCAAATGATTTAAATAATCCAGTTTTAGAATTTGCATATCAAGGTCCCCATTTAAAATATATTGGAGAGAAAATTAGTTTTGCAATCACTGGTGATGTTTCTTTTAAAATAAAATCAAAAACTTCTGAAATTGATGGAAATTGTTATGAAACTTATGAGATAAATGATGGAGATGAAATAGATATATTTTCTACTAATAAATCGGTTTATGGTTATTTATCTTTAAGTGGAAAGTTTGATGTGACTTATCAGTGGGGTAGTTGCTCAACAAATACGAAGTCTAAAATTGGATCCAATAATGGAAAAAAATTGCAAAATCAACAAATTATTGAGATTTCTAAAATTAATAAAAATTTTAATAAAAAAAGAATTAACTATGTTAATACAAAAATAGAGAAAATTAGAGTTATTAAAGGAACTAATTTTGATTATTTTTCTGAAATAGCTATAAACAATTTTTTCAAAAAAGAATTTAAAGTTTCAAAGTTATCTGATCGAATGGGCATGAGACTAGAGGGCACTCAATTAGAAAATATCTATAACTCTAATATAAAGTCAGAGGGATTAATTAAAGGTGTAATTCAAGTAACTGGGGATGGAAATCCAATAATAATGCTATCAGACCACGGTACAATTGGTGGTTATCCTAAGATTGCAGTGACCATTAGTGCTGATTATGATCGTTTAGTCCAATTACCATCTGGATCTAAAATAAAATTTCAACAAATTGAATTATCAGATGCAGAAACACTTTTTAAGATGTATGAAATGGATACTCAGAATTTATTAAATCAGATATGATGAATATGATTAGAAATTTACCAGGACCATTATTAATTTTTTTAGGAGCACTAAGCTTAAGTTTTGGTGGGCTAATTGTAAAATCATTTGAAGGTGCCACTTTATGGCAAATTTTATTTTGGAGATCTTTATTTTTTTCTTTAACTATTTTAGCTTTTTTAATTATTACCTACAAAGGAAAAACTCTAAAATCTTTCTACGTCTCTGGTTTACCAGGATTTTTTGGTGGTATAATACTATCTTTTGGTTTCTGTGGTTATGTTTTTGCGATGTATAATACGACTGTCGCAAATACTAATTTTATAATTTCACTTCAAATATTATTTCTTTCAATATTTGGATATTTTTTTTTAAAAGAAAAAATCAGTTTTACAACTTTAACTTCAATTATTTTAGCAATGACTGGTGTTTTATTGATGGTTGGCAACTCACTTTCCCCAGGTGAATTATCTGGAAACCTAGCAGCATTTTCAATGCCTATAGTTTTTGCAATTTTAATAATTATAATTAGAAAATACCCAACTGTAGACATGGTCCCAGCTCAATTTGTAGCTGGAGTAAGTTCATGTTTAGTTGGGTTTTTACTATCAACTAAAATAATGATATCGCCTAATGATATTTTTTTAGGTTTCTTAGCTGGTTTTTTTCAAGTTGGTTTTGGTTTTATATTTATTACAATTGGTGCAAGAACAACTCCTTCTGCTACGGTTGGTATAATTATGTTAGCAGAATCTGTATTCGGTCCTATTTGGGCTTTTCTATTTGTAAGTGAAAGACCTTCTGTCTTTGGATTGATTGGAGGAGCTATAATACTGCTTGCAGTACTATTACAGTTTTATTCACTGCTAAATAAAAGTAATAGAAGTATTTCTCATTGACATTTATTGATCTTTGTAAGATGATCATGTAACGGGAGAGACTACAGAATTTCGTAGCGCCGAAGGAGCAACCGCCCAGGAATCTCTCAGGCAAAAAGGACCGTAACATATTAACTCTGGAAAGAGATTAAATTCTCGCCGAAGGAGCAAAACTCTCAGGCAAATATACAGATGGGTAAAAAGAGTTAATATGGAAACAAAAAAAACATCTTTGTATCAATTGCATCATAATAATAGTGCAAAGTTTGTAGAGTTCGCAGGCTATCAAATGCCCATTCAGTATTCAGATGGAATTGTTGAAGAGCACAAATTTACCAGAAGTCACGCTGGTATATTTGATGTTTCTCATATGGGTCAATTATTGATTTATGGAAGTGATGATTTAGTTGAAGATTTAGAAAAAATATTTCCTTTAGATTTAAAAAATTTAGAAATGAATCATTCAAAATATAGTTTTTTAATGAATGATGAAGCAGGAATATATGATGATTTAATAATAACAAAAATCGAAAGAGGTTTTATGATTATTCTTAATGCTGCATGTAAAGATAATGATTTTAGAATTATAAGTGAATTACTAAGTAATAAATACAAAATGGAATTAGATAATAAAAGGTCTTTAATTGCTTTACAAGGTCCTAAATCTGTTGAGATATTAAATAATATTATTAATGGCGTTAATGATCTAAATTTCATGTCTGGTAACTGGTTTAAATTTAAAGAGCAAAAAGTATACGTTACACGTTCAGGGTATACTGGCGAAGATGGGTTTGAGGTGTCTATCATAAATGAATTAGCTGAAAAGTTCACAAAAGAGCTTATTGATAAAGGAGCAAAATTAATTGGTTTAGGTGCTAGAGACACATTAAGATTAGAAGCAGGCTTGTGTTTATATGGTCATGAACTTGATAGAGACAAAACTCCCGTTGAAGCTAATTTAAAATGGGCAATTTCAAAAGAGAGAATTTCAAAAGGAAATTTTATTGGGTCAGATGTAATAACAAAGCAATTAGTTGATGGTGTTAACAAAATTAGAGTTGGAATTAAGCCTGAGGGAAGAATAATAGCTAGAGAAAAAACAAAGATATTTAATCAATCAGATTTATATATTGGTGAGATAACAAGTGGAACATTTGGACCAAGTGTTAATGGACCAGTAGCTATGGGTTACGTAGAAAATGAATTTTCAAAAAAAGATACTAAAGTTTTCTTAGAAGTAAGGGGAAAAAAACATCCAGCAAATATATGTGGGCTTCCATTTTATAAAAAGAGTTATGTGAAAGGAGTAAACTAATGAGTGAAGTAAAATTTTCAAAAGAACATGAGTGGATTATTTTGGAGGGAGAAGTAGCCACAATAGGTATTACTAAGCATGCAACAGAAATGCTTGGTGATATAGTTTTTGCGGAACTTCCTGAA
>CABYPE010000033.1 GCA_902520685.1 uncultured Pelagibacteraceae bacterium
TATACTTATTTCTAATATAAGTTAAATAAATGATATTAGATTTTGAGCCTGGAGATAAAGTAATTAATCCTTTAGCTAAAGAATGGGGCATAGGTCAAGTACAGTCAATAATTAAAGAAAAAGTAACAGTTAATTTTCAAAATGCAGGGAAAAAGGTAATTAATTCGAAAAACATCGAACTTAAAAAAATTAAATGACAGAAATAGATATTGAAAAACTTATAAGAAGCTTAATTGATACTTTTTTGAGTGCGGGTGAAATTTCAATTACTCTTAGAAAAGACGGGCTTATAAAAAAAATAAAATCTGACAATACCCCAGTAAGCAATGGTGATTTAGAGGTTAATGAAATTGTAAGCACAAAGCTAAAAGAATTAACACCATCAATCCCTATTATTTCAGAAGAAACTTCTGATAATAAATTAATAAATAATCTTGAAAATTTTTGGCTTGTTGATCCTATTGATGGAACTTATGACTATATTAATGATTTAGATGAATTTACAATTAATGCAGGTTTAATTTTAAATAGAAAGCCAGCAGCGGGATTAATATATGCCCCAGCTAAAAAAAGGATGTTTTATTCCTACGGTGAAGGGAATGCGTATGAGTTTACTGGAGGAAAAGAAATTAAAATAAATGGTTCTAGAAAATTTAACAAAAATAAAATTAAATTTGTTTCATACTCAAAAAAAATTAAACCAGAAATTCAAAAAATTTTTGATAAATTGAATGTCAAAGAATATACTAGAATGAAAAGTTCATTAAAATTTTGTGTGATCGCAACAGGTGAATTTGATGGTTATGTTGCAGAAGCGAGAGCATGTGAATGGGATATTGCTGCAGGTCATGCAATTTTAAAACATTCTGGAGGCTCTGTAACTGACTTTGAAAAAAATGAAATTTTATATGGAAAAAAAGATTTTAAAAATCCAAGCCTTATATTAAAAAGTAAAATGTTAATTTAATGGATGAGCAGCTTAGAATAATTTTGATTATAATTGTATCCGTTTCTATATTTGGATTACTAGTATTTGTTTTTGTGAAAAATTATATAAAAAGTAAGATTGATTATTTAGTTAGAAAAAAAAAGAAAAAGTTAAAGTAAATTTACTATTTTTAAATAATCATCTTTTTCAAGATCCATAACCTTTTTTGAAGTTTCAAAATCAAAACCATTCCTTGCCAACAAGGAAATATCTTTTTTATAAAATAATGGTCTATTATCTTCTGTTCTTGCAGGACCTATTCTCTTTTTTTTACATAACTTTATTGCAGAAAAAAAATCTTGGTCAGAATTTTCATCATTAATTTTTTCAACTGTTTCCTTTATAAATTCATTATTGATCCCTTTTCCCAATAAATAGTTTCTAATTTTGTTTATTGAACTTCCTCTTTGAATCATGCTTTTTGCTTTGCTCTCTGAATAAAATTTATCATTAATAAATTTATTTTTTTCTAAATCTGATAAAACAACATCAATTAGATTTGTGACATCTTGTTTTTTAACATTTGGGACCGAAGTCTTTAAATATTTTTTTAAAAGATAGGTTTTTAGCTGTTGTTTTGAAGGGGCATATTTTTCAACATAAGCAAAAGCAAAATTTCGCATTTCCTCAACAGTCCCTTTTAATGTTTTTTTTCTGTTTCTTATAGGAATCATAATAAGATTTAATATAATATATTTAAGAATGATCGAACAAATTTATAGCTTCTTTACAACCGAAATGCTTTACATGTGGGTAAACCTTGGGGTATTGCCATTCTGGTTATTAATTATATTTTTTCCTCAATCAAATCTTTGCAAATATCTTGCTACTTCAGTATTGCCTATTTTTTTATTAAGTGGAGCCTATATATTTGTTTTATATAATGCTTACTTAGGATCTTTTGATTTCGATAATAATTTTACTCTATATTTAGGTTTAAATTATATATCTGAACTATTCAGAGATGATTATTATTTATTAATGTTTTGGATACATTTTGTATCCATTAATTTATTTGCTGGTGGTTGGATGCTTAAAGACGCTCAAAAGCTTTTTGTAAACAAAATTTTGTTAGCATTTCCTCTTGTGATAACATATTTAATTGGACCTATTGGCGTATTCATATATTGGATAATTAGAATTTTTTATGCAAAAAGACTGAATTTATATGACTAAGTCTATAGATTTTTATTTTGATTTTATAAGTCCTTATTCATATTTAGCTCATAAAAAGATAATCAATTTAAATTTAAGGAATATTTTTAATTATAAAGCTATTCTATTAGGCGGCTTACATAATTTAGCTGAAGTTACGCCTCCTGCTTTTAATGAAAGAAAAATGAAAAATATGAAAGATGATTGTATTTTAATTGCAAAAAAAAATGAAATTTCCTTTAAATGGAATGAAAAATTTCCCATTAATTCTTTATATTTGATGAGAGGATTTTTAATAATTGATAATAAAAAAAAAAATACATTTATTGATTTATGTTTTGATGCTTACTGGAAAGATAACTTAGATATTTCAACTGAAAAAAATATTCAAAAAATTTTAACAAATTGTGAGATTGATCATGACTTCTTTAAAGAAGGTATTAAAGAACAAAAAATTAAAGATAAACTTAAAGATTTAACAAGTGAAGCATTTAGATTAGATGTCTTTGGAGCTCCAACTTTTTTAGTGAATAATAAACTTTTTTGGGGACAAGATCGCTTAGAATATGCAATAGATGAATTAAAAAATTGAGTAAATAAAAAATGAAAAAAATATTTATAAAATTAGCAAAAGCTTTAGGTTATGAAATTCTTGATCAAAACAATTTTGTTTCACCTACATTAGATAAGGAATTAAACGAGAATCTATCAGATTTTAATGACAGCTCCATTGTTTTACCACTCGGAGAAGTAAAAATTACAAGAAAAATAAAATCATTATTAATTGTTTTCAGAACAAATACTTCTGTTGAGATATGGGATCAAAACAAAAAAAGATTGTTTGAATATCCAAAAATAGAGTATGCAACTAGATCATTAATCTCTTTAATAAAATCAATTAAATTTTTAAGACAAAAATTACCTGAAATAAATGTTAAATTGATTATCTTAGATGATCATTCAAATAGTGAAAATCTTGAAAAAATTAATAAAATATCTGAACAAGAGGAAAGTTCAGAAATAATTTCATTGGATCATGATAAATATAAATCTGTAATCTCGAAACAAAAATCAACAGAAACATTTTCAAATCTAGCCAGTCTTTTAAATTCTTTTGAAATCGGAAAAGATCAGGGAGAAGATTTAGTTTTTTTTGTTGAAGATGATTATTTACATTTTGAGACAATGTTGGAAGAAATGATCTCTTCATTCCAAAGAATTTGCTCTCAATTGGGAAAAGATATTTTTATGTGCCCATCTGATTATCCTTATCTTTATATGGGTAATGAAAAAACGAATGTTTTAATAGGTAATAAACGTCACTGGAGAATAGTAAATAAAACTTTATGTACCTTTTTGACTTCTAAAACATTAATCAATAAATATTGGGATAATTTTAAAAAAACTTGCGAAAATAGACATGATCCATTTGAAAAATATCTAAACGAAATTTATCAAAAGGAGATTTGTATCTCTCCACTTAAAAGTCTTTCTCTTCATTTAACAAATATTAATTCAAGCTATGGATTAGCGCCATTTATTAATTACAAAGAATTGTGGGAAGAAAATAAGATTAATCATTAATCTTTACACTAAATAAAAAGGCCCCGAAGGGCCCTTTTCGTTATTAACTAAAGAGAGAAAGTTAATTTTTTAATCTCTTATTGCGTAAGCAATTACACCTGTCTCAGTAACATCAGTACCTTTAGTTTCACCTTCTTTACTTAACCTTAGGCCGATAGTTGCTTTGATAGCACTAAACACAATGTAAGCGACTATGAATACAAATACATTTACTGCTAATACACCGATTAACTGTGAACTAAAATTTGCACCAGAATTTGTAGCTGGAACAATTAATGTTCCCCAAATTCCTGCAAACAAGTGTGCCGGTATTGCACCTACTACATCATCAATTTTTAATGAGAATAATAGTTTCGTACCGTAAACTACGATTAAACCACCTACTGCACCAATCAAGATAGCGGCGAAAGGTGATGGAGCTAATGGCTCAGCAGTAACAGCAACTAATCCACCAATACATCCGTTTAACATCTGAACTACATCTGTTTTACCAAAATGTAATCTTGTAATAATAGCGGCACCTACAACACCTCCTGCGCCTGCTAAAAACGTATTCATAAATATCGTAGAAACTGCAATTGCGTCAACAGCACTTCCTATTGCTAATTGTGATCCACCATTAAAACCAAACCAACCTAGCCATAGAATAAATACCCCTATCGTTACTAATGGTATTGAAGATGCTGCAAATGGTTTTAAAGGAGCTGGGGCACCAGATTTTGTAAATCTTCCAAGTCTAGGTCCAATAATCATCGCACCAGCTAAAGCTGCTGCACCTCCAGTTGAGTGAACTAAAGTTGAGCCTGCAAAATCAGAAAATCCTAATTCTGCTAACCAACCTCCACCCCACTGCCAACCCATTACGATTGGATAAATAATTCCCGAAAGAACTGCAGCAAATACGAAGAATGGCCATAATTTAATTCTTTCAGCCATTGTACCAGAAACAATAGAAACTGTAGTTGCACAGAAAACCATTTGGAAATACCAATCTGATCCATCTGAATAACCTGTGTCTACCGCACTAGAATCTGACCAAGGAATAAATTTTCCAATATAGCCTCCCTCTGGAATTCCGTAGGCAAGATTATATCCTACTAACCAAAACATAATTCCTGCAATCGAAAATAATCCTATATTTTTCGCACATATTACGGATACACTTTTTGATGTAACCA
>CABYPE010000034.1 GCA_902520685.1 uncultured Pelagibacteraceae bacterium
ATTACATCATCATGCATTAATGTTGCACTATGTATTAATTCTACACAAGCAGCCAAGTTTATATCTCTAGATCCTTTTGAATATCCACACAGCTTTGCACTTCCCAAAGTTAAAAGTGCTCTTAGTCTCTTTCCACCAGTTTCTATATGATACTCTGTCATTTTTTTAACTAACTGGACATCACTAATTAATTTTGATTTAATTTTTTCTTCGGTCAAAAATAGTTTTTCTTCAACAGATTCTTTTAGCTGAAAATATGAATTATTTATCTTATTTTTAAGCTGTACAACTGATCCCATAATAAATTTAAAGTAATATAATTAAGTTATTTATATTACTTATCAATTGACGCACCTTTTTCTTCAATTATAAGTAGTCTTTATATTCAATAAATTATTCTATAAGACATAAATATGTTCTCTTTATTTAAAAAGAAAAAAATAGTAGCTCACTTAAAACTAAGTGGAGTAATAGGAAATGTAGGAAAGTTTAAACAGGGTATTGATTTTGCTGGACAAGAAGGGCTGATCAAAAAGGCTTTTTCATTAAAAAAAGCTTTATGTGTGGCAATATCTATTAATTCTCCAGGGGGATCTCCTGTTCAGTCTCATTTAATTTATAGTCTTGTTAGACAGCTAGCAAAAAAAAATAAAAAAAAAGTAATTGTATTTGCTGAAGATGTTGCTGCATCTGGAGGTTATTTAATTTCTTGTGCAGGTGATGAAATTTATGCAAACTCAAGCTCAATCATAGGATCTATCGGAGTTATATATTCATCTTTTGGCTTTACAGAGTTAATAAAAAAAATTGGTGTAGAAAGAAGAGTTCACACTGCAGGTAAAAATAAAAGCACACTAGATCCATTCTTAGAAGAAAAAAATGAGGATATTGAACGACTTAAAATGATTCAATTAGATTTGCATAAAGATTTTATAAATGTAGTAGAAAAAAGCAGAGGTGCCAAATTAAATAAAGCAGAAGTAGAACTTTTCTCTGGTGAGTTCTGGTCTGGTAGTAAAGCCAAAAATTTAGGATTAATAGATGGAATTGGTAACGCACACGAAATTCTAAAAGAAAAATTTGGTGAAGATGTTATAATTAAAAAGTTTGAAAAATCAAAAGGATGGTTAAGTCAAAAACTATCTTCATCTAACAATCAATTAGACCAGTTAGCAAATATTTTAGATGAAAGATCCATTTGGCAAAGATATGGTTTCTAAAAAAAAAAAAAAACAAAAAAAAATTCAAACATTTCAGGAAATAATTTTTAACCTCCAAAAATTTTGGAGTAAGCAGGGATGTATTATTTTACAACCATATGACCTAGAAGTTGGTGCAGGAACTTTCCATCCAGCAACAACCTTAAGGTCTCTTGGACCTAAGCCTTGGAAAGCAGCTTACGTTCAACCATCAAGAAGGCCTACTGATGGTAGATATGGAGACAATCCAAATAGGCTTCAACATTATTATCAATTTCAGGTTATAATAAAGCCATCAGTAGATAATATCAAAAAGCTTTATTTAAATAGTTTATCAACTATTGGAATAGATCATTCTATTCATGATATAAGATTTGTTGAAGATGACTGGGAGAGTCCAACTTTAGGAGCAGCAGGCTTAGGCTGGGAAGTTTGGTGTGATGGTATGGAAATTACTCAGTTTACGTACTTTCAGCAGATGGCAGGATTCGAATGTAAACCAGTATCTGTAGAAATTACTTATGGTCTAGAGAGGATTTGTATGTTTACTCAACAAAAAAATAATGTTTATGAGTTAGACTGGAATAATAATGGTGTTAAATATAAAGACGTGTTTTATCAATCAGAAATAGAATTCTCTAAATATAATTTTGAATATGCGAGCACAGATAATTTATTTAAAATTTTCAATATGCATGAAGCTGAAGCGACATCTTTAGCACAAAATAACATTTCACTTCCAGCTTATGATCAATGCTTAAAAGCAAGCCATGTTTTTAATATACTAGACGCAAGAGGCGTTATAAGCGTTGCCGAGAGAGCAGAATATATTAGCAGAATAAGAAATATAGTTAAATCAGTAGCTGAGGTTTGGATAAAAACCCAACAAATTTAAATTTATATGTCTGAATTTTTTTTAGAGTTATTTAGTGAAGAAATACCCGTTTCTCTCCAAAAAAATTTGAGAAAAGGATTGCTTGAAGAAATAAATGAAATGTTTAATAAAAAATCAATTAAATCAAAAAAAAATTTCTCATTTTCCACTCCAAATAGATTAATAGTTGTTTTTCAAGATCTTGAGAAAGAATTTGAAATTAAATCAGAGGAAATTAAAGGGCCAAGTACGTCTTCTCCACCTCAAGCACTAGAAGGTTTTTTAAAATCAAAAAATATCAATAAAAAAGATATATTTATAAAAAAAATTGAAAAGGGAGAATTCTTTTTTTTTAAAACAAAAAAAAAGAGATTAAAAACTTTGGATTTATTAAGTGAAAATCTACCTAAAATAATAGAAGATTTTAAATGGAAAAAATCAATGAAATGGGGAAATTTTGATCTAAATTGGGGTAGGCCTTTGAAATCAATATTATGTATTTTTGATAAAAAGATTGTTAATTTTAGACTTCATCACCTCAAATCTTCTAATTTAACTTATGTTGATAAAGATCTTGAGGAAAAGAAAAAAGTTTTCATTGATTATGAAAGTTATCAAAAATACTTTCTTAAAATTGGTACTATTTTAGATCAAAAAAAAAGAAAAGATTTAATTAAAAAAAAAATTGAGAATGTTATCACTAAAAAAAATTTGGTGATTGAAGGTGAAGAACAGTTATTAGATGAGGTCACAAACCTTTTAGAACAACCATATGTTTTAGAATGTTCATTTGATAAAAAATTTTTATCAGTACCTAAAGAAATATTAATTTTAACAATGCAATATCATCAGAAATATTTTCCACTCTTTACAAAAAAAAATGAAATAACCAATGAGTTTTTAGTAATTTCTAATAAAAAAGATGAGAGAGGACTAATAAAAATTGGAAATGAGAGAGTTGTGGAAGCCAGATTAAATGATGCGGAATTTTTTTGGAATAAGGATAAATCTCAAAATTTAGTAAAAAAAGTTTCTGGTCTGAAATCTGTGAATTTTTTTAATGGGCTTGGTACTTATTTTGATAAAGTTCAAAGAATGAGAAAATTAGGTGGCTTAATTTCAGACGAGTTATTGATTAGTAAGGAAAAAGTTGAGCTTCTTGCAACAATATGCAAGACAGATTTAATTTCAGAGATTGTTGGGGAATTTCCAGAGCTTCAAGGAATTTTGGGTGGTTATCTTTCACATGTTCAAGGATTTGATAGAGAAATAGTTGATGCTATTAAAGAACAATATTTACCAATTGGTATTGGCTCAGTTGTTCCAAAAAAACCATTTAGTATCACTCTTGCATTGGCCGATAGAATTGACACTTTAGTAGGTTTTTTTGGGATAGATGAAAAACCTTCTAGTTCAAAAGATCCTTATGCTTTAAGAAGAGTTGCTCTTGGAATTATAAGAATATTAATAGAAAATAAAAAGGTAATTAAAATTGCTGATTTACTTTCAAATTCATCAAATATTTATTTAGAACAAGGTTTTGAATTTTCAAATAATAAATTAACGAATGATATTTCAAATTTTTTAAATGATAGATTTAAATATTATTTAAAAGAAAAAAATATTAGACATGATATTATTGAGGCAGCTACAAATGTATTAGATTTAAATCAAATTTATCTGGTATTTGAAAAAGCAAAATCTCTTAACAAAGTTATAAACAAAAAAATAGGCGAAGATATTGTTTTAACTTACAAAAGAGCTTTAAATATTTTAGCTTCTGAAGCTAACAATTTAAATGATAACCTTTCTAATATACCTGATCCAGGTAATTTTAAAAATGATTATGAAAAGGCTTTATTCAAGAAAACCAACGAACTAAAAGCTTATTTTTTTGGAATGACAAAAATTCAAAATTTTGATGAAACACTTATTTATCTTGCTACTGCGAAAAAAGAGGTTTTTGATTTCTTTGACAATGTAAAGGTTAATGATGAAAGTGATGTTGTGAAAAAAAATAGATTGGAACTATTAGGTTTCTTTTGTAAAACTTATGAAAATTATATAAATTTTAAACTAATCAAAGACATCAATGAATAAAATGATTTTTAATTTTAATTCTAAAGAAGTTAAAAAAATAAAAAATCCTAAAAATATTTTAGGTGGAAAAGGTGCTAATTTATCAGAAATGGGTAGGATGGGTCTTCCTGTGCCACCAGGCTTCACTATTTCTACTAATGTTTGTGAATTATTTTATAAAAATAAAAAGAAGCTTAATTTAAAGATTATCAATCAAATTAATTCAGAGCTTAAAGCGATAGAAAAAGTTGTTAAAAAAAGATTTGGAGATTTAAAAAATCCATTGTTATTATCTGTGAGATCTGGTGCTAGAGTATCAATGCCTGGAATGATGGATACAATATTA
>CABYPE010000035.1 GCA_902520685.1 uncultured Pelagibacteraceae bacterium
ATAATTGAAATTAAATATTTAAATACTCCAGCAAAAAATAGAGAACGAGGAGTAAATTTTTGTATAGATTCTAAATATGAAACTATAATTTTTGGTGATAGTGATGATTATTTTGCTAATAATCGAGTTGAAAAATCTATTGAGCTGTTAAAAAATAACGATATCGTGGTTAACGACTTGAATTTATTTGATGACAAAGGTGTTTATGAGGAAAAAATATATGTCTCATAGACTTAATAATTATGATGTTATTGACATAGAATTCATTAAGGACAAGAATATTTTTGGAATGTCAAATACTGCTTTAAAATTAAAAGATGTTTCCAAAGTATCATTTGATCCAGAAATAGCCGCAGTTGATTGGTATTTTTTCAGAAATTTACTCACCAAAGGATTAAAAGCAATGTTTACAAATGAAACAGTTAGTTATTATAGGCAACATGAAAATAATATGGTTGGGCTAAACAGAGAAGGTGATATGTACTATTTGTGGTGGGAAAAAAAGAATAGCTAATTAATCAAATGCAAAACATTATAAAGATAAAAATTAACTAATAAAAAAGAAGTTTTTAACTTTTGTAAACCTTATGTTATTGCTGAATTGGGCTCAAATCACAATGGAGATTTGGAAATAGCTAAAAAATTAATTCAAGAAGCAAAAGAATCTGGTGCCGATTGTGTTAAATTTCAAAGTTGGTCAAAAGACTCAATATTTTCAAAAAAAAAATATAAAGATAATTTTTTTATGAAAGATGACTACAGAAATAGAAAAGATTTCAATCTTGAAGAAATTGTTGATGCTTACTCAATTTCAGAAAAAGAACTTTTAGAGATGAAAAAATTTTCTGAAGAGTTAAAAATTGATATTACATCTACACCATTTAGTAATAAGGAAGTTGATTTTTTAATTAATAAACTTGGAAGTCCGTTTATTAAAGTAGCATCTATGGATTTAAACAATTATCCATTTTTAAATTATATTGCAAAAAAAAATAAACCAATAGTTTTATCAACCGGGCTAAGTGAACTTTATGAAATTGATAAGGCCATTAAAACAATTGAAAGAGCAGGAAATAATAAAATCATAATTTTACATTGTATAGCTAACTATCCCCCAAAGGATGATGAAGTTAATTTAAATAATATTAAAACACTCATGTCTACATATCCTGAATATCCAATTGGATTCTCTGACCATACTTTAGGAACAGCTATTCCATTGGCTTCAGTAGCTCTTGGAGTTTGTTTAATAGAAAAGCACTTTACGCTTGATAAAAATATGGATGGATGGGATCATAAGATATCTGCAACAAAAAACGAATTGCAAGAAATTGTAACTAGTGCTGGCAGAATTAACAGTGCAATGGGCACTCGAAGAATTCAAGCAGTCGAAAGTGAGGAAAAAAAAAGAGAATTTAGAAGAAGTATTGTGCTTAAAAGAAAAATTAAAAAAGGCGAGATTATAAAATTTGACGATATTGACTATAAAAGACCAGGTGGAGCATTTGACCCAAATATGACAGAATTTATAGTTGGTAGAAAAGTAAATAAAGACCTAGAATATGACCATATATTAACCAAAGAGGACATAATTTAGTTACTATTTCAATAAATATAATTACTTAAAATATTTTTAGGAGTGAAAAGTTTTTATTAATAAAAAAATTATTTATAAGAAAATGGAGAAAAACAATCCTAACACAGTTTCATTAACAACATCAATAAGAGAGACGGTAAAAAAAATGGATGTTGAAAATAAAAACTCACTTGTAGTTATTGATGATAAAAATAAGGTTCAAGGTATTTTTTCAGATGGTGACTTTAGACGAGCTGTATTTAAGGGTTTAGATATTAGTAATGAAATATCATTAGTTATAAATAAAAAATTTAAATATTTAGTTAAAGGATATTCTAAAAATGAAGCTAGAGAAATATTTATTAGAAATAGTTTCATTCAAGAAGTGCCTATTTTAGATAAAAATTTTGAATTAATAAAAATAATTAAAAGAAATGATGTATTGAATAATGAAGAATTAAGTTTAGAAAAATTTAATCTGAAAGATGTTCCAGTAGTCATAATGGCAGGAGGTAAAGGAACAAGGCTGGATCCTTTTACACGTATATTGCCTAAACCTCTTTTTCCTTTAGGTAACAAGCCAATAATTTCAAAAATATTGGATAGTTTCAATAAATTTAATGTAAATAATTTTTATATTTCAATTAATGATAAAGGCAAAATGATTAAAGCATATTTTAAAGAATATAATCTTCCATATAAGATAGATTTTATAGAAGAGGATAAAAAACTTGGTACAGCAGGTTCCTTACAAATGCTTAAAGATCAGATCAAATCAACTTTTTTTGTTTCAAATTGTGATATTTTAATTCATTGTCATTACCCATCAATTATAGAGTTCCATAAAAAAAATAACCATGATTTGACTTTAGTTACATCTATGAGGAATTATTTAATTCCTTATGGAGTATGCAATATTGATAAATCAGGCCAACTTATCAAAATGGCAGAAAAACCAGAATATGATTTTCTTGTTAACACTGGATTATATGTGTTAGAGCCAAAACTCATTAAGTTAATACCAGAAAATAAATCTTTTGATATGAGTGAGCTCATAAACGAACTCAATAAAAAAAATATGAAAATTGGAGTTTTCCCAGTATCTGAAAAGTCTTGGATAGATGTAGGTCAGTGGAAAGATTTTTCAAAAGCTATAGAATAAATTATTGATAAGATCTTAAGACTTAAAAAATATGTTTAAACTAATACTGATATATAAAATTTTAATATAATGAATCTATATATTCATATTGAAGTTTTAAAAAGAGAATTTCAATCTAAGTTATTAATTGCCATGGAAACTGCATCTAGAGGAATTAAAGTTTATATGGGAAGATTAGAGTCATATATTATGAGAGATTTCTTTGAACCAGGTATAATTTTACATAAATCAATATCACCTTCTCCTCATAGGATTAATGAGTTAAGAGAATACAAAAAAAAAAATTTTATTGTTACAAGTTTGGATGAGGAAGTTGGTCTAGTTAATAAAGACTCTAAATGGTACTTAAAATTACGTTACTCAAAGGAAAGTATTGACTTAACAGATAAAATTTTTACCTGGGGAAAATTTGATTATGATAATTTAACTAAAAATTTTAAGAGTTTTAAAAAAAAATTTGTTTTATCAGGAAATCCTAGAGTAGATTTTTGGAGAAAAGACTTTGAATTTTTCTTTAAAAAAAAAAAACCTTTATATAAAAACTATATATTATTTAGTTATAATTTTTATTTAACTTCAAAAAAAGAATTTGCAGAACAATCAAAGTATCTAAAAAAAACAAAATATGTTAGACGAGGATTATCTATAAATCTTCATAAAAAAATAGATAAAGATAATTCTAGGATGTATAAAGAATTTTCTAAATTAGTAATGGCTTTATCTAAAGAAACAAATTTACTAATTATAGTTAGACCTCATCCTATGGATAAATTAAAACATTACGATTTTTTAAGTAATTATAAAAATGTAAAAGTTATTAATGAGGGTAGTATTTCAGAATGGATACACTACGCAAAAATTGTAGTACATTCAGGGTGCACTGGTGGTTTAGAAGCCTCAGTTAGAGGACGACCAACAATATCCTATTTGCCTTTTAACTCAGTTCATGGCCATCCCTTATGCGATAAATTTTCAATTAAAACTAAAAATCTAAAACAGTGTTTAAATGCCATTAAGAAGGTTGCTAAGAACAAGACTAGAATTAAAAAACCTGATTTAAACAGCTTTAAATTGAGAGCTTATAATTTGTTCTCAAATAAACCTGGTTATAAAGTTATTGCAGATGAGTTTGTAAAATTAACAAAAACAAAAGAGATTCAAAATCAAAATAATGATTTAATTTTAAAGTTTAAATTTAAAGCAAGGGATATAAGATCAAAGTTTTTAAAGTTGAAATATGGAAATTTTAAATTTTCAATTTTTAATAAAAATGATACTTTAAATACATTTAAAATTTTAAAAAAATTAAATCCTGAATTTAAAAATTTGAAACTTAACTTTATTAAAAAGGACATAATTCAAATTAAAAAAATTAGTAATTAAATATGAGAATTTGTTATTTGACAAATTCAGGAATACCATCCACATCAGCAAATTCAATAGCTACAGTTAAAATTTGTGAAGCATTTACCGAGTTAAACAATGAGGTAATTTTAGTTACTAGAGATATTAAAAGCAAAAATAAAAAT
>CABYPE010000036.1 GCA_902520685.1 uncultured Pelagibacteraceae bacterium
TTATGCTATCTGTCTGCTATTTATTTAATTAGTATTTTAGTTTGATAATATAATTTCCAAAAAATTTTTTTATAAATAGTTATCTTTTCTGAATCATTAGAATTAGGTCTATTTTTAAAAAGAGTTGTATGGGGATTTACATGCACTTCATTTTTTGGTCTTCCGTTAGAGTAATAATAAAGTGCAATTGATTTTCTTGTTTTTGTTTTATCGGGACAATTTATAGGCTCAGGATTTCCATGAAAACTGAAATCTGTAGTATTAAAAATAACCATTCTATTAAAAATGGGTACAATTTTTTTTACACATTTTTCCATTTTATTATCCCACAGTTCTAAAGAACCGCCAAATTTCTCTTCCCATTCATGGTTTAAATAAACTAAAACATTAATTCTTCTATCTAGATTCATTTTAGGATGTTTATTAAAATCGGCGTGGACATTTAAATATCCTCCGTTTTTTAATTCATGAACGCCCCCACCCCAGAGGTAAGGGTCTGGAATTAGATGTCTTTCAATGCCAGAAATTTTGTTGATGAAATTTACAAATTTATGTGAATTTGTAAAATTTAAAAACTCATTAATTTTTTTAGACAATCTATCTGGATTATTTGAAGCTAACTTCTTTTCTGGATCTGAGTCGTATTTGATACCTATTCTATCAAGATTACTTGGAAATTCATTTAAGATATCATTTAACTTATCTACATCAAAAAAATTATCAAAAACTACGTGAGGAAATGGTTTGGCATTTATATATTCTTCAAAATGGTTTTTTGCTATAGTATCTAAGTTAATATATGCTTCATTTAAATAATTCATGTAAAAAATACTTTAATTATAATTGAACAAGAGGAATAAGTAAAATTTTTTTAATTTATCTCCCCATGCTATAGTCATGCTATAGTTCTCCCATATTATCCTATAACAATTTTATTTACCCAAGTTCCAACGTTCTTCAATCCAAATGTTTATTTCATCATCTATTTTTGGATTATTTAGAGTGAAACCATATCGTTCTTTTTTTTCTTCAAATTTACAGCTAAAGAGATTTTCCATTCTATCTATATTGAATGTTCCTTTTAATTCGACTGCATTTAAATATTTACATTCTTTGACCATTAAACACATTTGGCCATTACCATGATTGTCCATAAAAGGTGGTGTGTATATATTATTATACTTATGTGTTTTACCGCATCCACATTCAAATGGTACGTTTGTATAGGGACTCATATTTAATCCACCTCTTGAATAAATTTTCCACCCTTGGACTTTTTGCTCAAATTCTTTTGTAGTTAAAATATTCATTTTATAATTTGCCCCAAGTATAAGCACCACCCCAAGCCATTATGATTATAAAAATTAATGGCCCTATTCCAAAATCTGATCCTTGAAATTTCCAAATTACAATCCCTAATACTGCACCTAAAACAGCAGCCACTAAATTATTCATATAAAATTAGATTATCTAACAATGTGAATGGTAGCAATTCTTTTTCTTTTTATTAACTCATCAACTTCAGCTCTAACAAATAGAGTTCTACCTAATTGTACAGCTTTTGCCTGTACATCACTTCTAAATTTAGTGGGTAATTTTGTTAATAATTCACCAGGAGGATTATCATTAGCTAATACTTTGTTGGCTGAATTAATCATTGATTGATCTACTTTTCTTAGTACTTGCTTCTTTTCATCAAAGGTTAAGTTTTCAAGTATCTTTATTATAGAATTTCTTTCTTCTTTTATTCTGATGTATTTATGATCTTCCGACATTTTTAGGGTCCAATTTGTTTACAAAATCAACACCAAGACAACCATCTTTTTTATGATCCCACCACGCTTCACAATACTTTGTAAATTTCTTTTTTCCTTTTGGATTAAAATACATAATTATTATGTTAGATCGGATATGTCTAAAACCATCTTTAAAGATTACATCTTCAATCTGTATTACTTTATCACCTTTAGATCTTTTTATTGAGTCACCTAAATAATTATATTCCTCTTCGGTATCAGTTATTCTTGCTCTACCATTGTATGAATTATTCTTCCAACCTCCTTTATAAGAGTCAGTGTAGCCATAAGTATTTTTGCTTGTTTTGTTACTGCCGTGACCAATTATCATATATTCACCTAATCCATTTCTCATAAAGTTTTTAAAATTTCCAATATATTTGTTAGCCAGTTGTGAATAGTTATATTGATGCATAGTACCTTTAATCATTTGATTATTTTTCCATTGTCCCTCGTATTTACCTCCGTAACCGAATTCTAAATGAAAATTATATTTTTTTAAAAAGAGACCATAACCATGCATTTTCTTATAGTATTTCTTATAGTTAATTAATTGCTCTTTTCTGAAATCACTTTTTTCCCATTCTTTATATCCACCTTCAAAATTCATAACATTATTTTCAGGCCAAATTAATTTACCTAAACCATCATTTTTACCGTCTTTGAAATTGCCTACATAGTATGCACCATCATAGTAATTGAACACACCTTTGCCATGAGGTTTTTTATTTTTAATACCTCCTTTGTATGAGCCATAAGGAAATATCAAATTCTCTTTACCAGTTATAAATCCAAAGAACTTTTCATTTTTTATATTAAGTAACTTTGAACTAACTGTTTTAAAATCCTGATAATCATATTTAGTATTAAATTTTTGATACAATCTTTCTAATAAAGTTGGATCTTTTAATGAATCTGTGAATAGAGCCATTAATAATCCATCTGATTTTACTGTTTGAATAGTTTTGGGCGAAGGATCCTTAAAGTACCATTGACCATCAGATAATCTTTTATGCTTACATAGTTTTATAAACTTTTTTAGCTTTGTTAGGATAAGTTTATCTAAATCTGTCATAAGTATTTATTCATATTCATTTAATCTTTTTTATTAAATCTTCGTACTTGCCTTTAATTGTTTCTCCATTAGACATTTTCAAAATAGCTTCACCTTCAATAGTGGTATGATTAAAAAAACCAGATATTGAACTTCCTTCAGTTAATATGATTTTACCTTCACCGTATCTTGTGTCATTTTTCCAACCACCCTCATAAATGGTGTCACCTTCATAATATTTACCAAATCCATCTTTGCTATTATTTTTAAATTCTCCAACATACTTAATTTGTTTTTGTATCCATTTGTATGTTCCTTTGCCATGTCGGTTTCCCTCAACGAAGTCACCTTCATAATGTTCTCCTCCAAGGTAATGCTTCCCCTTTCCATTTGGAGCATCATTTTTCCATTCACCTTCGTAGTAATCATGATTAGGAAAAGTCATTTTTCCTTTACCTTCTCTTTTACCATTAACCCATGAACCTTCATATAAAAGCCCATCCTCAAAAATACATTTACCTTTACCATTAGGTAAATCTTGATTATTTACTTCACCTTCGTAATCACCATTAATTTTATCACCTGCACGATTTTTTCTTGTATGTTTAATTTTTTTATTCATTTTTTAGAAAAAAGTTAATCCATTTACCCTTTGCATATTTTAATACATTATTTGATTTTTTAGATGCTTTATCAACATAATGTTCATGTAGTCTTGGACTATAAGCCTCATTCATAAAAAGATAACTCAATCTTAAAGCTACATCTTTACGTAATCCTGTGCCTACAAATTTTTCAAAATGACCTGGTAATAATTCTAATAATGCTGTTGTGTTTGATTTGCCTGGTCCAGCAACTTGGTTCATATATCCAGTATTTTCTAGATTAAAATAGTGTCCTGCTCCAATAAATATTTTTGATATGGGTTCACCTGTTTTGTAATTATTTACAAACCAACTAGTAATACTTTTTATATCAGCTTTAGTTAATTTAGGTAAATGTGCATTTATTATCTTTTTATTAAAATCATATTTTTTATTGTTAACTTCAATAATGCAAGGTTGATGGCCAATACTTTTGTCCTTAGAGTATCTTTTAGCAGTATCAAAAAAAGCATTTATTAAATTTTCAACTGTTTCATCATCTACTTTCTTTTTTATATTATTGATTTTAAAATTTTCAAAACAAGCTCCTAAATAGTAAACTAAATATGTAAGAAGTGATTGCTGATAAGGAATATGACCTTTGGATATATGATCTAATAATTTTTTTAGTTCTTTGCTTTGAAACTTTCTACCTTCTTCTTTAATTCCAGTTTGAATTATTACGGCAGAATGGTATGACCAGATAATTGTATTTAATGACCATGTGCAAGCTCTTTCAACTATTGGATCAAGTTTCATAATCATTTAAT
>CABYPE010000037.1 GCA_902520685.1 uncultured Pelagibacteraceae bacterium
ATTTCTTTAAAAATGAAATTAATTGCAATTTAAAGGGCAAATATTCATCTGCATTTGTGAATGGTATTCTTTCTCTTAACAATGATAAACATCATGAAATTAGATCGATAATAAATCATTTAACTGAGAACACAAAAAGCTATCAATTAATTAAAAGCGTTTTAGAAAATAGCTCTAAAGCAGCATATCAAGGAAAAATATTTGTTAATTCTAAAGCACAGAAAACCAATGGATATCAACTTAGCAAAGCAATATTATTAAACAAAGACTCAGAGTTTAATGCAAAGCCAGAGTTGGAAATTTATGCTGACGATGTGAAGTGTTCACATGGTTCTGCATCTGGTAGTTTAAATGAAGACTCTATATTTTATTTGATGTCTAGAGGATTAAGTTATCAGCAATCAAGAGAATTACTAATTAATGGTTTTTTACTTGATGTAGTTGAAAAAATAACTGACCCAGAAATAAAAAATTTAATTAAAAATTTGATAGGAATTAAAGAATGAATATAGACCAAGTTAAAAAACAATTTCCAATTTTTGATGAAAAAATCCAAAATAATGATTTAGTTTACCTAGATAGCGCAAACTCTTCACAAAAACCAAAAGTAGTAATCGATAGAATAAATGAATTTTATGCAAAACAATTTTCAAACGTTGGTAGAAGTGTTCATTATCTTGCAGTAGCTGCAACTAATTTGTACGAAAATACTCGAACCTCAGTTCAAAAATTTATTAATGCTGAAGATAAAAATGAAATTGTCTTTACTAAAGGTGCAACAGAAGCAATTAATCTTGTGGCTAATACTTTGGGGCAAAACTATTTACAGGAAGGTGATGAAATTCTTCTTACTGAATTAGAACATCATTCTAATTATGTACCATGGCACTTTTTAAGAAAATCAAAAAATATTAAGATTAATTTTGCTGAGATTAATGAAGATGGAGAGATTACTTTAGAGGAAATTGAAAAAAAAATAACCTCTAAAACAAAAGTTATTGCAATTACTCATTTATCAAATGTTACTGGAGCAATATTACCTGTTAAACAGATAACTGAGTTAGCACATTCAAAGGGCATAATTGTTGTAGTTGATGGTTGTCAGGGAGCCCCTCATTTAAAATTAGATATGCAAGATTTAGATTGTGATTTCTATGCAATTTCTTGTCATAAAATGTATGGACCTACTGGATTAGGTGTTTTGTATGGTAAGAAAAAATGGCTTGAAGAGTTGCCACCATATCAAGGGGGTGGTGGAATGATTAATGAAGTTAAAAAGGATAGAATTTCTTATGGTGAGTTACCAAATAAATATGAGGCAGGTACAATGGCTACAGCGCAAGTTATAGCATTTGATCAATCAATTAAATTTTTAGAAAGTATTGGAATAGATAATGTAATGAAACATGAAGCTGAATTAATTGAATATGGACAAGAACTATTACAAAAAAATAACTCTGTAAAATTAATTGGTAACCCAAAAAATAAGGGGGGTGTTTTATCTTTTACTATAGAGGGTATTCATCCACATGATGTTGCGACTATATTAGATGAGGATGGTGTAGCAATAAGAGCAGGACATCATTGTTGTCAAATACTTCATGATAAACTAAATATACCTGCTAGTTCACGAGCATCAGTTGGAATTTATAATACTAAAGATGACTTAGATAAACTTAATGCTGCAATAAATAATTGTAAAAAAATATTTAATTTAAAATGAACTTAAAAGAATTATATCAAGAAATAATACTAGAACATGGTAAAAATCCAAGAAATCTTGGAAAGACAGAAGATTTTAATAAAGATGCAAAAGGACATAATCCTTTATGCGGTGATAATGTTCATGTTTATTTAAAATTGAATGGACAAAAAATTGTTGAAGATATTTCATTTGAAGGTAGTGGGTGTGCTATTTCAATGGCATCAGCATCAATTATGACAGACTTAATTAAAGGTAAAAATGAACATGAAGCTAAAGAAATTGTTGAGGATTTTTTAGGAATGATAAAAGAAAATCCTGAATTGAATTCAGAAAATTTAAAAGAGGATGAAAAAACAAAATTAATGTGTTTGTCAGGAGTGAAACAATATCCAATGCGAGTTAAGTGTGCAACACTATCTTGGCATACTCTTGTTTCAGCTATTGATGAGAAAAAAGAACAGGTAAAAACAGAAAATTAAATATGTCTAAAAAAGAACAAATTATAGAACAAATTAGAAAGATTTACGACCCTGAATTACCTGTGAATATTTATGAATTGGGATTAATTTATGATATACAAGTTGAAAATGAAAAATCTGCTAAAATTAAAATGACTTTAACAACTCCAAATTGTCCTGTTGCTGAAAGTTTACCAAAAGAAGTTAAAGAGGGTGCAATGCAAGTTGAAGGGATTGAAGAAGTTGATTTAGAATTAGTTTGGGACCCACCTTGGAATAAGGATATGATGTCTGATGCTGCTAAACTGGAGTTAAACTTATAATGAGTCCTATTATTAAATTAAGCGATAATGCTGCTTTAAAAATTAAAGAAATCATGTCTAATGCTGAACAAGGTTCACTTGGTCTGAGAGTTTCAGTAAAATCAGGCGGTTGTGCTGGAATGTCATACGTTATGGAATATACTAAAGAAACTAATCCAAACGATGAAGTTATAGAGGAAAAAGGTGTTAAGGTATTTGTCGACCCTGCTGCAGTAATGTACCTACTTGGGACTGAAATGGATTATAAAAAAGAGGAATTATCCTCTTCATTTGTCTTTAATAACCCTAACGAAACCGAGCGTTGTGGCTGTGGAGAGTCTTTTAAAATCGGATAGGTTGTACTATCCATTATTTGCATATCAGTATTGTATTAAATGCATATCTATTATATAAGATTGATATGAATAAGTTTGAATTTAAAAATCTTGTTAAAGGCTTAAAAAATTCTTTAAAAGAAAAAATATTTTTTAAAGATTTACGTAAGGAAGTTGAAACTGGTGCTAATGGCACACAGGATTACGTAGTTAAAAAAGGTGTTAACAAAGATACAGTTGCTACAACAAGACAGTAATTAACTACTGTAATACATCTCAAATTCTACAGGATGAGGTGCATGTTCAAACTTATGAATTTCTTCAAACTTTAACGCAATGTAAGCGTCAATTTGATCGTCAGTAAATACATCACCTTGAGTTAAAAATTCTCTATCTTTATCTAAACTTTCCATTGCTTCTCTCAGAGATCCACATACTGTTGGAATAGCCTTAACTTCTTCAGGTGGAAGATCATATAAATCTTTATCAAATGACTCACCAGGATGTATTTTATTTTTAATTCCATCAAGGCCAGCCATTAGCATAGCTGCAAATGTTAAATATGGATTGCCAGAAGCGTCAGGAAATCTAATTTCGCATCTTGCACCTTTTTTATTTAATGTAATTGGAATACGACAAGAGGCAGATCTATTTCTTGCAGAGTAGGCAAGTAACACTGGTGCCTCAAAACCTGGAACTAATCTTTTGTAACTATTAGTTGTTGAGTTTGCAAAAGCATTTATAGCTTTAGCATGTTTTAAAATTCCACCTATATAGTGTAGCGCAGTTTCAGATAAACCTGCGTAAGCATCTCCAGAAAATACCGGCGTATCACCTTTCCAAATAGATTGATGAATATGCATTCCTGATCCATTATCTCCAGCAACTGGTTTAGGCATAAATGTTGCTGTCTTTCCAAATGAGTGTGTTACCATTTGAACTACATATTTATAAAGTTGAACATTATCGGCTTGATCAACCAAGGTTCCAAAGTACATTCCAAGTTCGTGTTGACTTGGAGCTACCTCATGATGATGTTTTTCAACTTTAATACCAAC
The DNA here is from genome assembly GCA_902520685.1 of uncultured Pelagibacteraceae bacterium. GTDB lineage: Bacteria > Pseudomonadota > Alphaproteobacteria > Pelagibacterales > Pelagibacteraceae > Pelagibacter. The sequence continues at coordinate 3,859 of CABYPE010000037.1, forward strand.
TTCTTTCAAATTTTTTAGATATTCACCCCTCATATCTTGTTCACTATCAACCGGAGGCACTGGAAAATATCCACCTTTAACGGGTGGCCTATGTCCCATATTGCCATTTTCGTATTCTTTACCAGAATTGTATGGGCCTTCTTTACTATCAATTTTAAAACCACATTCATTCATGTCATTTTTAATTCTAACATCGTCAAAGACAAAAAATTCAGGTTCAGGACCAAAAAAGGCTTTATCACCAATTCCTGAAGACTTTAAATATTCTTCAGCTTTTTTAGCTACACCTCTTGGATCTCTTTCATAAGGAGATTTTTTTACAGCATCTAAAATATCACAAAACAAAACGACTGTATTATGTGATGTAAATGGGTCCATA
>CABYPE010000038.1 GCA_902520685.1 uncultured Pelagibacteraceae bacterium
TCATCTTGGAGATATGGATTTTAAAGTTGCTGGAACTAAAGATGGAATTACATCACTTCAAATGGATATTAAAATTACTGGTATTACATTTGAAATTATGGAACAGGCTTTAAAACAGGCTAAAGAAGGCAGAGTTCATATCTTAGGTGAAATGAATAAAGCACTATCAGCTTCAAGAGCAGATGTTGGAAAACACACTCCAAAAATGGAAAAAATTACAGTTGATAAAAAAGACATTGCTGCTGTTATTGGAAAAGGTGGAGCAACAATCAGAGAGATTGTTGAGAAATCAAGCGCTAAAGTTGATGTAAATGACGAAGGTGTAGTAACTGTTGCTGCTCCAGATGAAGAGTCTAGAAACATCGCAATGCAAATGATTAAAGACATCACTGCAAAAGCTGAACTAAATAAAATTTATTCAGGAAAAGTTATGAAGATTATGGAATTTGGTGCATTTGTTAATTTCTTAGGAAAACAAGATGGACTAGTTCATATTTCGGAATTATCAGATAAACGAGTTGCTAAAGTGACTGACGTTGTCAAAGAAGGTGATGAAGTTAAAGTTAAAGTGATTGGTTTTGATAGAGGTAAAGTTAAACTTTCTATGAAACAAGCAGCTGAATAAAATCTAGGGGCACCTGGCAACAGAACGCCCCTTAAATAATTTATTATCTTTCTCTATCAACGATAATTATTTTTAAAAAGACTATGTACCTACTATGTACTGACTATGTACCATACCTTTAAAACTCAAAATTTACTTTTTTTAAAATATTCTTTTATGTCTTTTTTGAAACAATAGGTAAATACAAGAAATCTGTAATAAAGTATTTAAAATTAAAATAGATCTTACAGTCAATTCATTAAATCCTATTTCTGGTATAGGTCCATAAGGAGCAGCAAAACTTACGTTTATTGCGTGGATTAAATCTAACAAACCAATCACATTCCAAGACAGCAAAAGACCCCATAGTATAGTGCTTGGTTTTTTTATAATGTGGTAAACTAAAAATAAAGCAGTTATCCCAATAAAAAAGTCGCCCACAAAAGGAACTATCCATTCGGATGGTGCCGAACGCTCATTTTCAGTAAAGATCCAAAACAAAAACAAACCTGACCCAACTGCTCTGAATGACATCCATCCAGTTACAAAAATAATCCAATTTAATTTCACTTGAGAATTACATATCAGAAAGAAACCTCAATTACAAAGTCATCACAAGGAAATCCTAGATTAACTATGTACCCTACTATGTACCTTTCAAAAAAGTCATATATTATGTTATGTATTGATTTGGGTCGGACAACAGAACACCATCGTTTATTAAGTGATATTTTTAGGATCTGGCATTCCGACTTTGTTATATCCAGCATCTACATAATGAATTTCACCAGTAACACCGTTTGCAAGCTCACTTAATAGATATAATGCTGAATTTCCAACATCATGAATATCAACGTTTCTTTTTAGGAAAGAATGGTCTTCATTCCATTTATATAAAAATTTTGCATCGCCAATAGCAGAAGCTGCTAATGTTTTAATAGGTCCAGCACTAATAGCATTTACTCTCATACCTTTAGAACCTAAATCTCTTGCAAGATATTTAACACTTGCTTCTAGAGCTGATTTACAAACACCCATAACATTATAATTTGGAATAGCTCTAGTAGATTCGTAAGTTAAAGTTAACATACTTCCACCTTCTTTCATAACTTTAGAAGCCTCTTTTGCAACTTCAGTAAATGAAAAACATGAAATTAACATACTTCTTAAAAAGTTTTCTCGTGTTGTATTTAAATATTCACCAGATAATTCTGATTTATCAGAGAATGCTACAGCATGGACTACAAAATCTATTTCATTCCACTGAGATTTAATATCTTCAAATAATTTAATTACTTCTTCCTTTTTTTCAACATCACAACTAAATGTAACTTTTGAATTTAGTTTTTCTGCTAAAGGAATAACTCTTTTCTTTAAAGCATCACCTAAATATGTGAATGCAAGTTCAGCTCCAGCTTCCGCTAATTTTTGTGAAATACCCCAGGCGATAGATCTTTCATTGGCAACACCCATGATTAATCCTTTTTTACCTTTCATTAAACTCATAATTAAACCTTTTCAAAAATTAATGCAGCATTGGTTCCACCAAAACCAAAACTATTGGACATAACAGTGTTTAAAGTTGCACTGGTTTCAGTTTTTGCAACTATAGGGAATTTTTTAGCCTCTTCATCCATTTCATTAATGTTTGCTGAGCCAGTAATAAAATTATTTTTCATCATTATTAAACAATAGATTGCTTCATGGACTGAAGCTGCTCCTAAAGGATGTCCAGATAAAGATTTTGTTGAACTAATTTTTGGAATTTTATCTCCAAAAGTGTCTCTGACTGCACTTAGTTCAGTTATATCTCCAACTGGGGTAGATGTCCCATGAGTGTTAATATAATCAATTTTATTTTTAGAAGTAGCTATCGCCATTTTCATACATCTTACAGCTCCCTCACCCGAGGGTGCTACCATATCGTATCCATCTGAAGTAGCTCCATAACCAGTTAGCTCAGCGTATATTTTAGCACCTCTTGCTTTTGCATGTTCGTATTCTTCAAGTACTAAAACACCACCACCACCTGCAATTACAAAACCATCTCTTGTTTTATCATAAGCTCTCGATGCAGTTTCTGGAGTATCATTATATTTTGAGGATAAAGCAGTCATTGCATCAAACATTGCAGTCATTGCCCAGTGAATCTCCTCACTACCACCAGCAAATACAACATCCTGCTTACCCATTTGAATTAATTCCATAGAATTTCCAATACAATGCCCGCTAGTTGCACAAGCTGAACTCATTGTGTAGTTCGTTCCCTTGATTTTAAAAGGAACGGCAAGTGTTGCAGAAGCAGTACTTGCCATTGTTCTTGGAACAATAAAAGGTCCCATTAATTTAGGAGTTTTAGCTCTAGTTTTATCTGCAGCTAAAATTACATTTTCAATTGAGGGTCCACCCGAACCCATAACTATTCCAGTATTAAAATTACTTACTTCACTTTCTTCAAGTCCCGAGTCTGCAATAGCTTCTTTCATAGCTATATAATTATAAGCTGAGCCTGAACCCATAAATCTTATTGTTTTTCTATCAATATGGTCTTCTAGTTTAATATTAGGTTTACCATGAACGTGACTTTTAAGATTATGCTCTTTATATTCTTCAGAAAAAGATATTCCTGATTTTGAATTTAATAGTGATTGATGAACTTCCTTTTGATTATTGCCCAAACAAGAAATAATTCCCAAACCTGTAATTACGACTCTTCTCATTATTTAAATAATCCTACTTTCAAACTATCAGCTGAATATATTTTTTTATCATCTGCAAAAACTTCACCATTAGCTAAACCTACTGTTGTACCTCCAGGTGACATAATTTTTTTCATATCAATTACATATTTAACTAATCTGACATTCTGTAAAACTTCTCCAGTAAATTTCACTGTTCCTACTCCTAACGCCCTACCTTTTCCTGGATTGCCAATCCAGCCAAGATAAAAGCCAACTAATTGCCACATAGCATCTAAACCTAAACACCCTGGCATCACTGGATCTTCTTTAAAATGACAATCAAAAAACCAGAGGTCTTTTTTAATGTCCAATTCGGCCTTCAAAGACCCTTTTTTAAAAGATCCAGTATTATCATTAATTTCAGTAATTCTATCAAACATCAGCATTGGTGGAAGAGGTAATTTAGCATTTCCTGGACCAAATAATTGACCATTTCCACAATTAATAAGCTCGTCATATGAGTATGAATTTTTTTTCATAAAATTGAGAACTCCTATTTACTTGATTTTAACTTTATATAATATACTTTTAATGCTACTTTAGAACAATTATAACTAACATTATATCTAACAGTGAAATACATTGAAAAATTAAGAAATTCTGGATTACGACCTACAAAGCAGAGGCTTGAAATATGCAAGGTTTTATTTGATACCGAAAAGACATTCCATTTTACTATAAACGATTTATCAAATAAAATTCGAAAACTTTCGAATAGCAAAATATCTTTAGCCACTATCTACAACACTATTCACGCTTTTGAAA
>CABYPE010000039.1 GCA_902520685.1 uncultured Pelagibacteraceae bacterium
AGAATGTGACTTTGGATCGATTTCAAGTTTTAAAATTTCACCTTCTTTTCCCCAAGTAGACTTTGTTTCAAACTGTGTACCATCAGTCATTTCAACTTTGATAGAGTGGTAGTTTGGGTGAATATTTTTTTTCATGACGAGACTTATAGCAAAAGAATTTACTAAAACAATTAAAAGTTAGTCAATTTTTTAAGTAATTTTGTGTTAATATCAGCACTTGAAGCTATAATTTTTATATTTTTATTAATTGAAAGATCAATTTCATTAAGCAACCCACCTGCTTCTTTTACCAAAATAATACCAGCTGCAATATCCCAAATATTTAAATCATGCTGGAAATAACCATCATATCTACCAGCCGCTACGTAAGCCATGTCAAGAGCCGCACAACCTGATTTTCTATATGGCAAATCTAGTTCTTGTCGAATTTTTCCTCCAGTGACAAACAAACAATTATTTATATCATTTTTCTTTGAAACTCTGATTCTCTGATTATTAAAAAAGGCACCATTTTCTTTTTCTGCAAAAAACATTTCATTTTTGATAGGGTCAAAAATTAATCCAGAAACAATTTCATTATTAGACTTAAGAGCTATTGAAATAGCAAAATGAGGTAGGCCATGTAGAAAATTAATTGTTCCATCAATTGGATCTATTATCCAGATGTTATTTTCATCCTTGTTTTTTTCAATTCCATTTTCTTCACTGATGATAGAATAATTTGGTCTAGCTTTTTTTAATTCATCAATTATTATTTTTTCTGCTTTAAGATCTGAATTGGTAACAAAATCTAATGGTCCTTTTTTTGAAACTTGTAATTTTTCGATTTCTCCAAAATCTCTGATTAGAACTTTTGAAGCTTTTTCACTCGCTTTTATCATTATGTTAAGGTTTGCAGAAATTGATTTCACTAGTTTAAATTTTTTTGATGTATTCTAAATTTCTTGTATCTACAATAATTTCATCTCCAGCTTCAATAAATGGTGGCACTTGAATGCCTAGTCCATTATCTAATATTGCGGGTTTATAAGATGATGATACTGTTTGGCCTTTTAAAGCTGCATCTGTGGATTCAATTTTACAGTTAACTTGATTGGGTAAATCTATAGAAATAGGTATTTCATTATAAAAACTTACTGATACCTCCAGGTTTTCGGTCAACAATTTACCCTTATCACCAATTCTATCTTTTACAATTTCAATTTGCTCAAATGATTTAGGATCCATAAAAAAATAATTATTTTCGTCCTCATATAAATAATTAAATCTTATTTCCTCAAGAGATGCTTTCTCAATTGTTTCACTTGATCTAAATCTTTCATTTAATTTTGTATTTTTATTTACACTTTTCATTTCAACTTGTGCAAAAGCACCACCTTTTCCAGGTTTTACATGTTGAGTTTTAAGAACTTGCCATAAATCATCTTTATATTCTAAAAGCATCCCAACTCTTATTTCATTTGCATTTATTTTCATTTTAGTAATCTTATTGCTTCAGCAGGTTTTAACTTTTTATTATTCCAAATGTAACCTGAGATAGCTAAAAAATCTGCCTTATTCAATAAGAGTTTTTCATAATTTAAATTATCAATACCTCCAATAGCAACGACTGGAATATCTGATATTTTTTTGAATTTTTTGATAATTTCAATACTAGCTTTATATGTAATTTTTTTTGTGTTTGATGAATTAAAAGCACCAAAAGCAACGTAGTCTGCATTATTTTTAAAGGCTTTCTTTGCAAGTTTTATGGAATTATGACAGGTAACACCTATTATCTTGTTTTTCAGTAATCTTCTTGCGTCATCAATAATCATGTCTTTTTGACCTAAATGACACCCATCAGCACCGACTCTTTTTGCTAAAACTGGATCATCATTTATCAAAAGTTTTACTTTAAACTTCTGACAAATTTTTTTAAGTTTTTTTGCTATTTTAAGTTTATTTTCAAAATTATTTTTTTTTAACCTCAGCTGAAAAAAACTTATTTTATTAGATTTTAAAACTTTAACAAAGTCTCCATAAAAAGATTTCAAAATTTTATTTGGAGAAATTAAATAAACAAACTTTTTCTTATTAATTTTCAAGATCCTTAGACCATTTGCCTTGAGCCGCCAAAGTATTCATTTTTGCTCTATGATTGAATACTTTTTGAGTACCATCAACATCATTAATGTCCTTAGACCAATGTTTAAGAGCACTTTGTTGCAAAGCTCTACCATAAGAATAAGACATGATGAAGTTAGTATTATTTTCTTTATTGATTAAATTTAAATTTTCAGTTGCCTCAAGCTCTGATTGACCTCCCGATAGAAAAGCTATTCCAGGAACTTCTGATGGGACTGAACTTTTAAGACAATTTATTGTTAATTTTGCAACTTCTGTGCTTTCAATTTTTTTATCTGAGGTAGATCCTGCTAAGATCATATTAGGTTTTAAAATTAAGCCTGTTAAATCTATCTTATGTAATATTAATTCTTCAAAACATTTTTTTATTACCTCAGAAGTTTTGATTAAACAATCTTGAGCTGAGTGATTACCATCCATTAAAACTTCTGGCTCTACTATTGGAACCATATTACACTCTTGTACTATAGCCGAATATCTCGCTAGCGCGTGGGCATTTGAATGAATTGAAAGTTTGCTAGGATGATCTTTTGTAATATTGTAAACACCTCTCCACTTTGTAAATCTTGCACCAAATTTATAATATTCTTTTAATCTATCTCTAAGACCATCTAGACCTTCAGTAATTTTTTCTTTTAAGGAGTTTGCTAACACTTTAGCACCTGTATCAACTTTTATTCCAGGAACAGAGTTAGCTGATTGAATTAGTTCTGGTACACTTTTATTATCTGAAACTTTTTGTTTAATGGTTTCATCATAAAGGATCACTCCTCCAATACAGCTTGACATACTACTAGAGCTAAAAAGAGTTTGTCTAAAAATTAATCTATTTTTAGGTGTGGATGGAATATTTACAGATTCTAATCTTTTCGTCATAGTTGAAGTGCTTTCATCAGCTGCAAGTATCCCTTGACCTTTTGATAATATTTTTAAAGCTATTGAATTTAGTTCAGACATATTTATTTAAGAGCGCTTATACCAGGAAGCACTTTTCCTTCAAGATATTCTAAAAAAGCTCCACCTGCAGTTGAAATGAAATTAAAATCATTTATTCCATTAACTTTGTTTATAACAGCAATTGTATCTCCACCTCCTGCGACTGAGTAAATTGAATTAGCTTTAAAATTTTTAATTATAGATTTAGCTATTTCATAACTGCCATTAGCAAAATCAGGATTTTCAAAATATCCAGCTGGGCCGTTCCATAGGATTGTTTTGCTTGAATTTACCAAGCTGACAATTTTTTTAATTGTGTTTGGACCAATGTCTAAAATCATATCATCATCCTTCACATCAATTATTTTTTTTTCAATTGGTTTACCCTTAAGATTTTTTCCAATAATTACATCTTCTGGATAAATAATAGAGCAAGAATTTTTTTGAGATACATCAAAAATTTTTGCAATAATTTCATCACAGTTTTTTTCATAAATTGATTTACCAATTGAAAATTTTTTAAAATTTAGAATATTGTTAGCCATTCCCCCAACAAAAATAATATTATTAAATTTTGGAATTAAATTTTCAATTATATCAATTTTCGTAGAGATTTTAGATCCTCCAATTATACAAGTAATTGGTTTTTCGATATCTGAAGTAACTTTTTTAAGAGCTTTTACTTCAGAGTTAAATTGAAGACCTGCATAGGATGGTAAAAACTTTGTAATATTTGCTATAGAAGCATGAGCTCTGTGTGAGCAAGAAAATGCATCGTTAACATAAATATCTGCAAAAGTTGCTAAATGTTTTGCAAAATCTAGATCATTACTCTCTTCTTCTGGGTAGAATCTAATATTTTCTAAAATTAAAACATTTTGATTTAAATTTTTGAATAAATCTTTCTCTTTAATTTTTCTAATATCATCAGTTATTAAATTAATTTTTATATTAATTTTTTTTTCTAAATTTTTACAAATTT
>CABYPE010000040.1 GCA_902520685.1 uncultured Pelagibacteraceae bacterium
ATATTTAATAATTGATTTATCAAAATCAAAGAAATTTAAACAAGATAGAAAATCTTATTCATTTTCTATAGGTCAATTTGGCAAAATCATTAATATTCTTAAGGAAAATAACTGTAAAAAAGTCTTATTTGCAGGAAAGGTGAATAAACCCAACTTTTCTAAACTAAAATTAGACTTCAAAGGTATTTATTATATTCCAAGAATTATTAAAGCATCTAAACTTGGAGATGCGGCTATCCTCAAAGAAATCATTAAGATATTATCACAAAACAAGATCAAAACTGAAAATTCACTAACCTTTAATCCCGAACTATCCTTAAAAAAAGGTAATTATTCAAAGATTAAACCTAACAAACAAGATCAATTAGATATTAAAAAAGCGATTAAAACTTTAAATAGTTTAAGAGAATATAATTTTAGCCAAGGAGTTGTAGTTAGAAATAAAAAGGTTGTTTCTATAGAAGGAAAGGGTGGAACTAAAAAAATGCTTGAAAAAAGCAGAAGCAAAAAATTTAAAAATCATGGAGTTTTAGTCAAGTTTCCAAAAAATGGTGTGCAAATAGATCTTTTTTTATCTTTTGTTATAAAGTCAATTACATTTTTAACTAATGGATTTTCTTGAAAAGAACCATTTAATTTACTTATATTTTCATTGATATTTTTTGTAGCAAATATCTCCTTATAAGCCTCACTTAAGCCTAGGATGTCTTTATTTTCAAACTTAGCTCTTCTTAATCCTATTAAGTTCAATCCTTGTAACGAATTTCTATTTCCCGTTGACAATCCATATGGAATTACGTCATGCAGTACACCTGTCATTCCACCAATCATTGCCATTTTTCCAATTCTTGTAAACTGCTGAACTGCAGAATTACCTCCTATAACAACATTATCTTCAATAATTGCATGACCTCCTAATGGAACGTTATTTGCAATTATTACGTTGTTTCCTACCTGACAATCATGAGCTATATGTGATGAAATCATAAATAAACAATTATTTCCTATAACTGTTTTACCACCACCACCAACTGTACCTGGATTTATAGTTACGTATTCTCTGATTTTGTTATTATTTCCAATAATTAAATTTGTAGGCTCTCCATTGTATTTCAAATCTTGAGGGTCGTTTATTGATACAAAAGGATAAATTTTATTTCCTTCACCAATTTTAACATTTCCTGAAATATTCACATGAGATTGAATAACTGTATTCTCACCAATCTCGACATTAGGTCCTATTACACAGTAGGCTCCTACTTGAACATTTTTATCTAATTTTGCTTTTGAATCTATTATAGCAGTTTTATCTATCATTTATTATCTTTTAAAAATTGTCTTAAATCTTTTGAAGGGTATCCCATAACTTTACTATTATCTGGAATGTCTTTAATCACTCCACTGCCTCCACCAATCTGAACATTGTTACCAATTTTAAGATGTCCTGAAATACCGGCTTGCCCTCCAATCATTACGTTGTTGCCTAAAGTAGAACTTCCTGCAAAACCAACTTGTCCTGCAATAATACAATTATCTCCAATTTTATTATTATGTGCTATATGAATTTGATTATCTAGATAAGTATTTTTGCCTATAATGGTGTTTGACATTGATCCTCTGTCAATAGTAGCTCCACATCCAATTTCAGAATTTTCACCAATAAGCACTATTCCAATATGTGGGTATCTCAGATTTTTTTGTTTATTAGGAAAAAAACCAAAACCTTTTTTTCCAATAATACAGCCATCAAGAATTGCTACATTATTTTCTATAATTGTATTTCTAATTAATACATTCGACCCAATTGAACAATCAGATCCTATGTTAACATTTTTTTCTATAATTGTATTATGGCCTATAGAACAATTTTTTCCAATCTTAACATTTTCTCCTACTAAAACATTATGACCATGTTTAATTTTATTATCAAAATTTAATTCTTCAATTTTTTTAACAGAATTATCGAAATTATCATTAGTAGCATCTGGGTAGAACTTGGATGTAATTTGAGAAATTGTTAATAAAACATTATCTACACATATTGGTTTGCAATCTTTAGGTAAATAATGTGCTAAATTTTGGAGAGTTATACAATAAGATGCTTTTGTTTTAGAGGCTTGTGAATGATATTTTTTTGAATGAAAGAAAGTTAAATGTTCTTTATCTGCTGTTTGAATGTCTTTAATATCATGAACCATATCATCGTTTAAATTTTCTATATCTATTGATTTAAGATCGTTAAAAAGATCTTTTAACTTAAAAGGACCATAATTTTTAAAAAAAGGATGTTTCACAATTTGTTAATATCAAAATTTTCAAATATTAATTATCAACAAATGTTTCTAATTATTTTTATCTACTATTGTGGCTGACCATTGAGCATCTGCCATACGCTTGTTTTCAACAAATGCCTCACCTTTATACTTCCAAACTCTACCATGAGATCTTACAGCTTCTATTTTAAGTTCTAATTTACAATCAGGAATTATGGGGTTTCTAAATCTTGCTTTATCAACACTCATCAAAAATACTAATTTATTTTCATATTCTTTCTTATCAATCCCATCTGCTGTCAAAGCAGCTGCAGCTTGACCAAATGCTTCTACAATTAAAACACCAGGCATAACGGGATTTCCAGGAAAATGTCCATCAACAAAAAAAGATTTTTTTGAAACATTCATTATTGCAGTTGCAGATTTTAATTTGACTATATCAACTAATTCATCAATTAATAACATCGGCTCTCTGTGAGGTAGTAAATCTCTGATTTGATCTTTGTTAAGTTTTTTATTTGTCATTTTAAAATGTAGTTCCTAAGTTAAATCTAAATTTTTCTGTCCTGTCTGATGATGCTTTTGTAATAGGTTGAGTTAGAGAAAAACTTAGAGGTCCAACAGGCGTTAGCATATTCAGTCCTATTCCTGTAGAACTTCTCAATTTCGAATTGTCTAAAGAATTATCATAGTCAACACCCCAAACATTTGCAAAATCAATAAAATAATTAAAATCCAGATTTTCTAATGTAGGTAAAACTCCTGGAAGATTAGTTGATAAATTAAAAGTTGAAACATAATTTCCACCAATATAATCAGCATTATCGACTGGGCCCACTTTACCTTTTTCAAAACCTCTTAATCTATTATAAGGAACTATGGCTCTTTTTGAAATTCGCACATCTGAACCATCAATAGTATTTGTTGCTTTTAAATATAAACTGGCTCTTCCAATCATCTCTGAATCTTTATTTAGCTCTTTATATTTTGTAAATATGAATGTATTTGAAATCTCATTATTTTCAGAAATTATAGGTAATGCTTGGCTAAAATTAATTAAATGTCCTTTTTTGGGATTAAAGCTTGAGTTTCTTAAATCATTATCAACCCCATAATTAAAGTATAGATCAGTATAATTACCCTCTTGTTTCTTTATGTTATTTGAAGCGGTGCTATTGGCAGATAAATCTTCGATAGTTAAATCTAATTCAGGTGCAAAATAAATATTTTCAAACTGTTCATAATTTGTACCTATTGAAAATCCAATTTCTTTAGTTTCATATCCATACGCGCTTAAAAAATCATTATTGATTGATCTAACAGATGTGAAAAGAGTATTGTCTGTATATGCAAAATTCGGTTTGGAGTATACAACCTGTCCTTTTACAGAATCTTCAGTTAATTGAATTTCAGTATTTAAATTAATTCCTTTACCAAGAAAATTTTTTTCATTTAATTGCCCACCAGATTGTAGACCATCTGTACCAA
>CABYPE010000041.1 GCA_902520685.1 uncultured Pelagibacteraceae bacterium
AGATTGTATTTTTTTAATATTTGATTTTTAAGCTGATTTTTGACCTTATCCTTATTGTAAAAAGATGGTAACAGATAATAAGTAATAACAATAAATATTATTCCTGAAAATATAAATATTTTTTTATCTAATGGTGAAGTCCAAAAATTTAAATCTTTTTTTTTATTGGATTTTGAATATTTATAATAATTAAAAAAACTTTCTATTCTCTTAGTTACTGATAATACTAATTTAGAAAAATTTTTATTAAATATTTTTTTTTTAAACATTGGGTAATTCTTATAAATAAATAATTGAAATGGTAAACGCAGATTATTTAAAAAACTTAAATGAGGCTCAAACTGAGGCTGTAATGTACTTGAATGGGCCATTACTAATAGTTGCAGGCGCTGGATCAGGTAAAACTAAAGTATTAACAAGTAGAATAGCTCACATAATTAATGAAAAAAAAGCATATCCTAATGAAATTTTAGCAGTTACTTTTACCAATAAGGCCGCAAAAGAGATGCAATCAAGAGTAAGCTCAATGCTCAGTGCCGGCGCCACAGGGTTGTCTTGGCTTGGAACTTTTCATTCAATTTGTGCAAAACTTTTGAGAAAACATGCCAGTGCTGTTAATTTAAATTCAAACTTTACAATAGTAGATGCAGACGATCAAATAAGGTTAATTAAGAATATTTGCAAAGCTGAAAACATAGATATTAAACAATTAGCCCCGAGATATATTCTTGCAATAATAGATAAATGGAAAAATAAAGGTCTATATCCAAATGAAGTAATTATAAATAATAAAGATATTTATGAAAAAACTGTTTTACCTGTTTATAAAATTTATCAACAAAAACTTACTGACTTAAATGCTTGTGACTTTGGGGATTTAATTTTACATGTAGTTAAAATTTTAGAAAAAAATTCAGATATTAGAGAAATATATTCAAGAAATTTTAAATATATATTAGTGGATGAGTATCAAGATACAAATTATATTCAGAGTAGATGGTTAAGTTTATTAGCAGAAAAAAACAAAAATCTTTGTTGCGTAGGTGATGATGACCAGTCTATATACAGTTGGCGCGGTGCTGAAATAAAAAACTTCTTAGAATTTGATCAAATTTATAAAAATACAAAAGTTATTAGACTTGAACAGAACTATAGGTCTACACAAAATATACTTTCTGTTGCATCAGAATTAATCTCTAAAAATCAAAATAGAGTTGGCAAAACTTTAAAATCAAATATGGAAGAGGGTGAGTTAATAAATTTAAATTGTTATAAAAATGGAAAAGATGAAGCTATTGGTATTTCAGATGAGGTTGAAAAAATAAAAAAAAAATATTCGTTAAATAATATTGCAATACTAGTTAGAGCAATATTTCAAACCAGGGAATTTGAGGAAAGATTTTTAAAAATTGGATTACCATACAGAATTTTAGGTGGGACAAAATTTTATGAAAGAGCTGAAATTAAAGATTGTGTGGCTTATTTAAGAATAATTCATCAACATAAAGATGATCTTGCTTTTGAGAGGGTTGTTAATAATCCTAAAAGATCTGTTGGTGATAATTCATTAAAACAAATACATGATTATGCAAAAAAAAATTTGACTAATCTTGAATTCGCATCAAGAAAAATGATTGAACAAAATTTAATAAAACCAAAAACAAAGGTAGGGCTTTCAATTTTTTTAAATTTACTTTCAAAATGGAGAAATGATTTAGAAATTAAAAAGATTAATCATGTAAAATTACTGCAAATAATTTTAGACGAGTCTGGTTATTCAGCAATGTTAAAAAATAAAAAAGATCATGAGAATGAAAATCGACTAGAAAATATAAAAGAATTATTAAGTGCAATGAAAGAATTTGATAACCTCGAGGGTTTTTTGGAACATGTATCTTTAGCTACAGCAATAGATCAGGATTGGGAGGGGCAAAAAGTAAATATGATGACCATGCATGCATCTAAAGGTCTTGAATTTGATATTGTTTTTTTACCTGGCTGGGAAGAAGGCCTTTTTCCTAATCAAAGATCAATTGAAGAAAAAGGGCAAAATGGATTGGAAGAGGAAAGAAGACTTGCTTATGTTGGTATAACTAGAGCTAAGAAAAAAGCATTAATATCATTTTCTATGAATAGATTTTACCAAGGAGATTGGATTGATAGTTTAGCCTCTAGATTTATTGACGAGTTACCTAATGATTATTTGGAAAAAAATTCAGTTTTTGAGGACGATAAAAGTGTAATTGAAGATTTTGAATTTAATCAAGATTTTGATATTGATGATCAAGATACTGTAAGCAGTCCTGGATGGATTAGATATCAAAAAAGAATTAAATGAAAGACGTAATTAAAAAATTAAGAGTATTATTTAGTGTTAATAAAATAGATGGTTACATCATACCCAAAAATGATGAATTTTTTTCTGAATTTGCAAATAATGACAGATTAAAAAAACTTACTAAGTTTACAGGTTCTGCAGGCTTTGCAATTATTTTAAAAAATAAAAATTATTTATTTGTGGATAGTAGATATACAATCCAAGCAAATATTGAAAGTGGTAAAAAGTTTGAGATCTTAGATTATGAAAAAATATTTAATTTCAAAAAAATAAATAATCTTATAATTGGAATTGATCCAGCTTTATTTACAAGTGATCAAATTAAAAAAATTTTTCCAAAAAAAAACTTTAAAGAATTAAGAAAGAACCTAGTAGATCAAATTATAAATTTTAAACCTTCACAGGTTACAAAATTTTATTCATTAGACAAAAAGATTACTGGTCAAGGTCATAAAAATAAAATTAAGAATACAGTCAATTATCTAAAAAGAAAAAATATTGATCATATATTTATTTCCGCACCTGAAAATGTGGCTTGGATATTAAACATTAGAGGTAGTGATAGTCCAACGAGTCCTATCCCTAATTCACACTTAATTATAAGCCGCAATAATAAAAAATTTTTAATTGCACAAAAGGAAAAGTT
>CABYPE010000042.1 GCA_902520685.1 uncultured Pelagibacteraceae bacterium
AAAAGTTAATTCTGTGATTGCAGTTAAGGATAAAATATTATTTGAAAAATCCACAATTTTTTCAAAGCCAATTGCTAATATTCAAAAAGGAAGATTGCTAGTTATTAAAAAATGTGAAAAGGATTGGTGTAAAATTGAAACTAAAAGTTTAAAGGGTTGGGTTGATAAAAAAAACCTATGGGGGGCTACCAATTAATAGTTTCAAGAATTTTTTGATTTACTTGCCCACCATTTATCTAAAATAAAATACCAAATTGAGTTAGCTATTGGCTCTACTATTGCGTCTGTTAGTGCTACTTTAAATGAAACATCTGCTACTAACATTAAAACTGTTATAGCTATAACAAAGTGGCCAATTGTATAAATTATAGTTCTTAATATTGACCCTTTATTGTTTTTATAAATCTGTCCAGAGGCTTTAAAAATCCCTCTTGTTAATTCCATTAACTTTTAAAGGGGCTTTCTAATACACACGCAACCAGGTGTATTCTAGCTTGTTCTCCTCCATTAAAAAAATTGTGATATTTTGTATTATTAGTTATCCATACTTTTCCATCAGCTGGAAGATGTTTTGCAACATTTTCAATAACCATTGAACATCCTTTGTTAGTAATAATTGGAACATGAAGTCTACATTCTGGGTCTTTATGCCAGCTCAATGTTGATCGAGGTTCTTTCAATAATAGCCTTACTCTACCTAATTTAAATTTTTTACTTAATTTTTCATAAACTTCTTTAAAATACGTCTTTTCAAACTCAGGAATTAGTTGAGTATATTTTGACTCATCAATTTCTACATCTCTTGAAACTTCCTTACCAGTATCATCCGCAATTGTCCAATATTTCCCCCTAATATTATTACCCTTGGTAGAATTCTCATCATTCGGTATTTGATTAATTGGTATGGCTCCAAAATGGGTAACACCTGGAGAATTAAACTTTTTATTTTCTAAAATTTTTTTTAAATCATCTCTTAATTTTGAAATATCAAAATCAAGGTTAGGAACTTGGTAGAAGTCCTCAAAACTTACTGTTGACATATTATAAATATATTTTCTTCTTAAATTGATTAATTTAGTTTTAAATCAAATCTATCTGCATTCATAACTTTAACCCACGCTGCAACAAAATCTTTTACAAATTTATCTTGTGAATCTTCACATGCATAAACTTCTGCTAAGGCTCTTAATTGTGAATTTGATCCAAAAATTAAATCAACACGAGTGCCTTTCCATTTAGCTTTTTTTGTCCTTCGGTCAGTGCCAATGAATGTTTGCTCAGATTTATCTGTTTCTCTCCAGGTTGTGTTCAGATCTAACAAATTTATAAAATAATCATTTGTGAGTACACCTGGTTTTTTTGTAAAAACACCATGTTTTGAACCATCAAAGTTAGCATCGAGAACACGCATTCCCCCTATAAGGGCTGTCATTTCTGGAGCTGTAAGTCCCATCAATTGAGCTTTATCAATTAATTTTTCTTCAGCTGATACTATTGATTTATCACTATCTAAATAATTTCTAAAACCATCTGCTTGGGGCTTTAACAAACCAAATGAATTAATGTCCGTCTGTTCTTGTCTTGCGTCACCTCTTCCAGGAGAGAAGGGAACATTTAATTTATGTCCAGCTTTTTTTGCTGCCATCTCAATTCCTACTCCTCCTGCTAAAACAATCAAATCTGCCATAGAGACAATTTTCTTTTTGGTATCAAATTGTTTTTTGATTTTCCTTAAAGCTGAAATAACCTTTGATAGTCTAGATGGATTATTAACTTTCCAATTCTTTTGTGGCTCTAGCATTATTCTTGCTCCATTAGCTCCACCTCTTTTATCTGAAGCTCTAAACGTTGAAGCTGAAGCCCATGCAGTGGAAACCAGATCAGAAATTGATAATTTTGATTTTAACAATCTAGATTTTAGATAATTTATATCTTTTGACTTTAATTTATATTTTTGTTTATCTATTGGATCCTGCCAAATTAATTCTTCTTTTGGAACATCACTTCCTAAATAACAAGCTCTAGGACCCATATCTCTATGTGTTAATTTAAACCAAGCTCTTGCAAATGCATCATGAAATTCTTTTGGATTTTCATGAAAATGTCTTGTTATAGGGCCATAACTTGGATCAACTTTTAATGAAATATCAGTTGTCTGCATCATTGGAGGATGCATTACATTCTTATCATGGGCATCAGGTACCATTTTAATTTCTTGTCCGTTTTTCCTCGGTGTCCATTGATGTGCACCTGCTGGGCTTTTTGTGAGTTCCCAATCATGTCCATAAAGGCAATCAAGATATCCCATATCCCACTTAATTGGGTTCTGCGTCCATGCACCTTCTATGCCACTGCTTATTGTATCAACACCTTTTCCAGACTTATAACCACTATTCCATCCAGTGGCTTGATCTTGAATTTTTGATGCTTCAGGATCAGGACCTTTGTGAGACTCTGGCGCTGCACCATGTGACTTACCAAATGTATGCCCACCTGCAACCAATGCTGCAGTCTCATAATCATTCATTGCCATTCTTCCAAATGTCTCTCTAATATCATGAGCTGCAAGTAATGGATCTGGGTTTGCATCTGGTCCTTGAGGGTTTACATAAATTAAACCCATATGAGAAGCTCCTAGTGGTTGTTCTAAATCTCTTTTACCGCTATATCTTTTAACATCTAGCATTTCTTTTTCTGAGCCCCAATAGATATCATCCTCGGGTTCCCAAATGTCTACTCTGCCAGCTCCAAAACCAAAAGTTTTAAAGCCCATTGAGTCTAAAGCAACATTACCAACTAAAATAAAAAGATCTGCCCAGGATATTCTTTTTCCATACTTTTGTTTAATAGGCCACAAAAGTAACCTTGCTTTATCCAAATTAACATTGTCAGGCCAAGAATTTAATGGTGCAAACCGCTGATTACCAGTCCCAGCTCCACCT
>CABYPE010000043.1 GCA_902520685.1 uncultured Pelagibacteraceae bacterium
TTAGTAGACCTTGGTGCTAAAGCAGACATCATTGAAAAATCAGGTGCATGGTATGCTTATAAAGGAGAGAAAATTGGACAAGGAAGAGAAAATGCTAAAGTCTATTTAGCTCAAAATCCACAAGTTGCTGCAGAAATTGAAATGGCAATAAGGGAAAAAGCCGGTGTGATTTCTAAAAAAATTGAAGGAAATCCATTAAGTCCTGAAAAAATTGAAAAAGAGAAGAAAGTAGCTGAGAAAGAAGAAGCAGATAAAGAAGCTACTCCTCCTAAAAAGAACTAGAATTAAAGGTCATCTTTAAATTATAAAGGCGCTTATTTTAAGCGCCTTTACCCCCTTATCGTTCTCTAGACATAGAATAAAAAAGCTGTATTTTAAAAAATATGGTGGATAAATCATTAAATGAAATAAGAGACACTTTCTTAAAATATTTTGAAAAGAATGATCATAAAATTGTTGAATCCAGCAATTTAGTCCCAAATAATGATCCAACATTGATGTTTGCAAATTCTGGAATGGTTCAGTTTAAAAATGTATTTACTGGTTTAGAGAAAAGAGATTATCAAAGAGCAACTACTTCACAAAAATGTGTTAGAGCAGGTGGTAAGCATAATGATTTAGAGAATGTTGGTTATACACCAAGGCACCATACTTTTTTCGAAATGTTGGGCAATTTTTCTTTTGGAGATTATTTTAAAGAGAGAGGAATTGAACTTGCATGGAATTTAATTACCAAAGATTTTGGACTAGATAAAAATAGAATTTACGTAACAGTTTTTCATGAGGATGATGAAGCATTCAATTTTTGGAGGAAAATAGCGGGTTTTAGCGATGATAAAATTATTAGAATTTCGACATCAGATAATTTTTGGTCAATGGGTGAAACAGGTCCTTGTGGACCTTGTTCAGAAATATTTTATGATCATGGTGATCATTTAAAAGGTGGTTTACCAGGAACTAAAGACCAAGATGGAGATCGATATATTGAAATTTGGAACTTAGTTTTTATGCAGTATGAGCAATTATCAAAAGATAAAAGAATAGACCTACCAAAACCATCAGTTGATACAGGTATGGGGTTAGAAAGAATTGCTGCTCTATTACAAGGGACACATGATAATTATCAAACTGATCATTTTAAAAAATTGATAAACTCAATATCTGACATTACAAAGGTTAAACAAGTTGAAAATAATATTTCAAGTTTTAGAGTCATTGCTGATCATTTAAGAGCGAGTTCATTTCTTTTAGCTGAAGGTGTTTTGCCATCAAATGAAGGTCGTGGATATGTTTTAAGAAGAATTATGAGAAGAGGAATGAGACATTCTCATTTATTAGGATCCAAAGAACCGATCTTCTATAAAATTTTTGATTCTTTAAAAAAAGAAATGTCAGGAAATTATCCTGAACTTGAAAGATCAGAGTCACTGATAAAAGAAACATTAAGAATGGAAGAGGAGAAATTTTTAGTTCTACTTGATAGAGGTATTAAAATTTTGAATGACGAGATTTCAAAAATTAAAAAAGTTTTGCCTGGTGAAGTAGCTTTTAAATTATATGATACTTATGGTTTTCCATTAGATCTCACAGAAGATATTTTAAAAAATAAATCATTAAAAGTTGATCATCAAAAATTTGATGAGTTGATGAAAAAGGGTAAAGAGCTTGCAAAAAAGAATTGGAAAGGTTCAGGTGATAGTTCTGAAGAAACAATTTGGTTTTCAATTAAAGATAAGAGTGGGCCTACAGAATTTTTAGGATATGAGTCAAATCAATCAGAAGGTGTAGTATTAAATTTAATTAAAAAAAATCAAGAAGTAAAATTTTTATGTACCGGTGAAGAGGGAATGATTATTACTAATCAAACACCTTTCTATGGCGAGTCTGGGGGACAGCTTGGAGACAAAGGCTTAATAGTTTCTGGAAACTCAGTTTTTGAGGTTGATGATACACAAAAAAAACTTGGAGATTTATTCGTTCATTACGGAAAGTTAAAAACTGGTGAAATGAAAATCAATGATGTAGTTGAAATGAAAATTGATGTTAAGAGGAGAGAAAATTTAAAAGCATACCATTCTGCTACCCACTTACTTCATGAATCTTTGAGAAGAACTTTAGGTAAACACGTCATGCAAAAAGGATCACTTGTTGCACCGGATCGTTTAAGATTCGACTTTAGCCATATGAAACCGATTACCAATAATGAATTAGAAACAATAGACAGATTAGTCAATGAATACGTCAAGAATGGCTCTGAGGTGACAACAAGAATTATGACACCTAAAGCAGCAATAGAAAAAGGAGCACTGGCTTTCTTCGGCGAAAAATATGGAGAAGAAGTTCGTGTTGTTTCGATGGGTAAAGAAAAAGATACATATTTTTCAACAGAATTATGCGGAGGAACACATGTCAAAAACACTGGAGATATAGGAAAATTTAAAACTGTAAGTCAATCGTCTATTGCCGCTGGAGTTAGAAGAATTGAGGCTCTAAGAGATAAACAGCTTGAAGATTTTATTAAGAATAAAGAAAAATTATCATCTTTATCTATTCAAAAAGATGAAGAAACAATCAAAGATTTATCATCTCAAATAATAGAACTTGGAGGTAAACCGAACATCAATAATAAAGATTTGAAAGAAATTATTAAAAATCTATCAAAACAACTTGAGATATTAAATATTAGC
>CABYPE010000044.1 GCA_902520685.1 uncultured Pelagibacteraceae bacterium
ATTGACTATAGTTCTAAACTAGCTAGTCAGATAAAAAATGAAATCAAAATTTCAAATAAATTTATTAAGCAAAATTTAGAAAAAGAATTAAAAATTAATATTAAAAAATTTTTGTCTAAAGAAAAGGTTAAAAATATTAAAGAAATTAAGATCCTAAATCTATGGGTGGTTAGACAATTTAAAGGCGAATATAATCCAATACATTATCATGAGGGAGATTTATCAGGTGTTGGTTATTTAAAGTTACCAAAAAATATGATCAATAATAAATTGTTAAAAAATAAAAAGTTAAAAACTAATGGGACGATAGATTTTATAAATGGTCAAAAAGGATTTTTGAGTAAAAGTATCTATAATGTAGTGCCAAAAAATAGAGAATTAATAATTTTTCCAAATTACTTAATGCACACTGCATATCCATTCAATATTGAGGGTGAGCGTAGATCTTTCTCTTTTAATGTAAAAATTATATTTAAAAAGTAAAAAATACTATGGATTTAAATTTTTTTAAAGATGTTAGGATACTAGATGGAGGGACAGGACAAGAGCTTCTGTCAAGAGGTTTGGAGGCAAATGGTACTTTATGGAGTGCTAATGCTTTGCTACAAGACAGGTATCACGACCTTCTATTAAATACTCATTTAGATTTCATCAAAGCTGGTGCTGAAGTTATTATAACTTCCACTTTTGCTACAAGAAGAAAAAGGTTA
This sequence comes from uncultured Pelagibacteraceae bacterium, assembly GCA_902520685.1. GTDB lineage: Bacteria > Pseudomonadota > Alphaproteobacteria > Pelagibacterales > Pelagibacteraceae > Pelagibacter. Next base: position 711 of record CABYPE010000044.1, read on the forward strand.
AGAGATAATCAAATTGAAAATAAGTTTGAATATTTAAATCAAAAAGCAGGAGAAATTGCTGTTAAAGCTAAAAAAAATTTTTCAAATATATTAATTGCAGGTGGTTTACCTCCACAAAACTTAACCTATGAAGCTGACAATAGAAATGAAGAGAATATAATTAATGATTTTAGAGAACAAGCTAACGCATTAAATCCTTATATAGATTTTTTTTATTTTGATGTATTAAGCAGTATAAAAGAATTCAAATGTGGAATTAAAGCTATCAAAGAATTTAAAAAACCCTATTTAATTGGTATTCATATTTCAGAAGGAACCAATCTCCCAAGTGGAGAAAAAATATCAAAAATAAGAGATGTGATTGACGATAAAGTTTTAGGAGTTATGCTTTCTTGTGTTTCTCCTGAAAATTATGAAGCAAACTTAAAAGAGGTCAAAAATTTAGAAGTTCCATTTGGTTTTAAGTTAAACGGATATATAACAACTAAACCCAGCACTAGTTACACTGAAAATTACTTAAAAAGTAAAACAGGTAATCCAATAGAAGTTTTGGGGAAAAGAGAAGATCTCAACCCTGATAATATGGCAAAGATAGTAAAAAAATTCAAAGATTCAGGCGCTACAATACTTGGAGGTTGTTGTGAAACTAGCCCATTACATATTGAGGCAATGGCAAAACTTAAATAGCTTTTTTGTTATCTGCTTTTTTCACAAAATAGATACCAATACAAACAGCTATTAAAGATATTAAAACCTTAATTGTTATTAATTCTTTAAGAAAAATATACCCTAAGATAGTTCCAAAAATTGGTATTAAGTATGAAACTTGAGACTGAAAAATTAAACCATTATTTTTCAAAATTCTAAATCTAAGCAACCAAGCCACTCCTGTTGGAACAACTCCTAAATATATTACTGATATTAAAGAATCAGTTCTTGGAATTGATTGCCAAGGCTGCTCAATAAAACTAACTAAAGGTATTAAAATAATAATTGCCCAGATTAAAATCGAACCTGTTACATTTTCATTCTTTTTCTTACTTATTTTTAAAGTTAAAACTCCACCTATTACATAGCAAGTTGATCCAAGCAAAATTAATAATGCTGAATTAAAATTGTTTTCATCGATCAAAATATTATCTGAAAATAAAAAAACTATTCCTGAAAATCCAATTAAAATTCCAAATGTCTTTATTAAATTAAATTTTTCATTTTTAGTATAAAAATGACCTAATACTGTTGAGCTTAATGGTGTCGTAGACATTAAAATTGCTGCTAAATTACTTTGAACGGACTTTACTCCGTAAGCTATTAAAAAAAAAGGAGCAACCAAATTAATAAATCCTATCATTGCAAACCAATGCCAATCTTTCGAAAAAGCTTCAATTTTTATATTTTTGTAATAACAAAGAAGTAAAACTGGAATTGCTCCAAATAAAACTCTTAAAAATGCAATTGTGACAGGTCCAAAAGAATATGTGGCTATCTTAATATTAAAAAATGCTGAGGCCCAAATTAAAGCTAATACAGTTAATAAGATATAATCAATTAATTTAGGTTGTCTCATTCTGTTAACTCTTTAATTTCACCAGATGTTAATTTTATCAATTGTTTATATTCTATTTTGAAAACACAGTTTGGATGACCAGCTGCAGCGAATACTGTTTTAAATCTTTCTAAATTGTTATCAA
>CABYPE010000045.1 GCA_902520685.1 uncultured Pelagibacteraceae bacterium
TTTGAATTTAAAAGAAGTAATTTATTAGATAATGTTTTTAAAAATCAAAAATATTCCAAGTGTATCTTGGAGCTCAGATAAATCATTTAATTTAAAACCAAAAATATCTACGTCCTTTTTTCTTATTTTTGGATTAATCTTGTTTGGTTTGGGTGAAGGCTTGTTAATTGTTTCTGCTTCGGGCGCATCTCCATGGAGTGTATTTGCTCAAGGTCTATACTTAAATTTAGGTTTTTCTATTGGTGTTATGACGATTTTTATAAGTTTTATTGTTTTGTTGCTTTGGTTGCCATTAAAACAAAAGCCTGGAGTAGGAACTATTTTAAATGCACTGATAATTGGAATAATGATTGATGTTTGTATTAGATATGTCGCAACTCCAGAAAACTATATTAATCAAATATTGTTAGGAGCTTTTGCTGTGTTAACTGTAGGTATAGGAGGAGGAATTTATTTAGTTGCGAACTTAGGCGCAGGACCTAGGGATGGTTTAATGATTGGACTTCAAAAAAAAACAAATCTACCTATTGCATTAGTTAGAGCGGTTCTTGAAATTACTGTAATGTCAATTGGGTGGTATCTAGGTGGTACTGTTGGTGTTGGAACTTTATTATTTGCTTTCGGAATTGGACCTTGTATCGCTTTAGGATTGTTTTTAGTTAATAAATTATTTAATTAAGCAGCAGTTCCAGATTTTTCACTTCTTTTTCTATCATGAGGGTTGAGAATAGATTTTCTTAATCTTAAAGATTTTGGTGTAATTTCAAGAGCTTCATCAGTATTCAGCATGCTTAATTGTTCAGCAATAGACATCTGTCTTACTGGAGTTAACACAACATTTTCATCTGTACCTTGAGTTCTCATATTAGTTAATTGCTTACCCTTCATAACATTTATAATCATATCACCAGGTTTTGGAGTTAATCCCACAATCATTCCCTCATAAACAGGGTCGTTATGAGTTACAAACATTTCACCTCTAGCCTGAAGGTTAAATATTGCAAATGCTACAGCTTTTCCAGTAGACATTGAAATAAGAGCACCATTTTTTCTACCGTCCATTTCTCCCTCAAACTTCCCATATCCATGAAAAATTCTATTAATTACACCTGTTCCTTTTGTTAAAGTTAAGAATCTACTTGTGTAACCCATTAAGCCTCTTGTCGGTGCATGAAACACTAATCTTTTTTTATCTTTTCCAGTGTCTTTTAAATCTAAAAGTTTACCTTTTCTTCTATTCATAGAATCAATTATTTTGGAAGAATATTCTTCATCAAGATCAACGGTGATTTCTTCAATAGGTTCAAGCTTATTACCAGTCTCATCTTTTTGATACAGTACTTTTGGCGGACTTACAGTCATTTCAAATCCTTCGCGTCTCATTTGTGTAAGTAAAATCTCAAGCATTAATTCACCTCGACCACTTATTACAAATGAGTCAACATTTGTATTTTGAGAAAAAGTAATACCAACATTATTCTGAGCTTCTGAAATTAATCTATCTCTAATTTGTGTACTTGTTAGTTTTTTTCCTTCAGTTCCAGCTAAAGGTGAACTGTTAACACTTATTGTAATAGACATAGTAGGTGGGTCAATTGGAGTTGCAGGAATTGGGTCATTTAATTCAGGATCACAAATAGTGTCTGCAACATTTGCTTTTTCTAATCCTGCAATCACCACAATATCTCCAGCTTCACCTACTTCAATTGGAACTTTTTTAGTCCCTTCGTATCTAAAAATTTTTGTAAGCTTACCTTCATCTACTTTTTCGCCTTTTAGGTTAATTGCTTTAATAGGCTGGTTAGCTTTTGCTGTACCCTGAGATATTCTTCCAACCAAGCTTCTTCCTAAAAAATTATCTGCATAAAGTAAAGTTGATAGCATAGCAAAAGGTTTTGTCTTATCTAATTCAGCAGGTTTTACATGTTGGATAATTAGATCTAATAATGGATTTAAATTTTCTCTTGAGCCTTCAATTTCTTTATCAGCCCATCCTGATCTTCCACTAGCATATAAAACTGGAAAATCTAATTGTTCTTCGTTTGCATCAAGACTGACAAATAGATCAAATGTTTCATCAAGAACTTCGTTTGCTCTTTGGTCAGCTTTATCCAATTTATTGATTATTACAATTGGCTTTAATCCTTGTTTTAATGCTTTAGATAATACAAATTTTGTTTGAGGCATTACACCTTCTGCTGAGTCAATAAGTAATAGAGCACCATCTGCCATACTAAGAACTCTCTCTACTTCAGCAGCAAAATCCCTGTGACCTGGAGTATCAATAATATTAATTCTTGAGTCTTTCCAATTAATTGATGCTGGTTTAGCTAAAATTGTAATTCCTCTCTCTTTTTCAAGTTCTCCAGAATCCATTAATCTTTCGTCCACA
>CABYPE010000046.1 GCA_902520685.1 uncultured Pelagibacteraceae bacterium
ATTCTTTATGCTGGAGAAAATGTTCAAAAATTTTACTTATCAGCTTAAAATCCTCCTCATAATCAACAGAAAAAAAGTAGTCTGGTCTATTAATGTTTTTAGGAGAACATAGTTTTTTAATCTTAAAATCTTTATTATTATCAAAATAATATGGAATAGTGTGCTCTAGATAAAAGTTATCACTAGTATTTGATAAAATCTGCTTTAAAGAGTCTAATGACATTAATTCTGCAGCACAACCATATGGCCATCCTTCCCTGCAACTTGCATAAATAAGATCCTGATCTTCTTTTTCATTTTCAAGCTTAAGTTTAATACAGCATTCAGGATCTATAAGAGGATCGTCTCCTCCAACTCTTATTACGTATTTAAATTTATAAAATTTTGCACATTCTATAAATCTTTGCACAACATTATCTAAGGGACCTCTGTGATAATTTATTTTATATTTTTTGCAAAGATCTACAATAGGATCATCTGAAACATCTGTTGATGTCGCTAAAACTATTGGGATGTTTGAAAAATATTGTAACCTTTCAATTTGACGAAGTAACATTTCTTTATTTTTTATCTTTAATAAAGCTTTTCCAGGCAATCGTGAAGAGTTTAATCTTGATTGAATAATTATTCCATAACTCATTTCAGAATCAATAATTAACTAAAAAAATCTATTGTTTGTTTAAGTGCTCTTATTTGCAATTTAGCTTCACTGACATTACGATAGTTAGTTACAAATTGCATTAATTTTGGCTGAATAGTTTCTGCTACTGGACATATACCCTTTTTGTAAAATAAATTTTTATAGTAATAAGGAGCTTTCTTTTTATAAATTTCTGAAGACATTACAGTCTCCTCATAAGACAAAGTCCAAGCAGCATATATCCCATCACCTCCAAAGCTTGAAAATTTATTTCTAAATTCTTTCCAAGAGACATCTTCATGTTCAAATTTAACAGTATAGCACCAATAGGAATTTAAATATCCTTTGGGAGTTTTCTGAGGTGTGATAAAATCACAATCTGATACTGCCTCATGAAATAAATCTGCAATTTTAATTCTTAAATCTATAAATTGTTCTAGTCTTTCTGTTTGGGCTAACCCAAGAGCAGCTGCAACTTCTGGCATCCTATAATTCAAACCTAATGTATCATGTCTTTTATATGAAGGATCCTGAAAAATTTTTTTATTAACTCTAATTCTGCCATCTCCAGATTTCAATGCTGCATAGCCTAAGCTATTGAATTTTCTCATGGCAGTAGCATACTTTTCATTATTAGTTACAACAATACCTCCATCTCCAGTAGTAATATGTTTTGAATTTTCCGTACTGTAGCTGGTAATATCGGCAATTTTAGCTATTTTTTTTTTTTTATATAATGATCCAAATGCTTCTGCTGCATCATTAATAACTCCTATATTATTTTTTTTTGCTATTTTCATTATAGGATCTAAATCTGCGCTTAAACCATAAAGTGATACAGGCATAATACATTTTGTTTTTTTTGTAATCTTTTTCTCAATATCTTTTGGACTGATATTGAATGTATCTGGATCAATATCTGCAAATACTGGAACTGCATTTTGTGCAAGAATAACAGAAACATTACTTATTACAGTCAATGGAGGAACAATAACTTCATCACCCGCATTAACATCCAAGGCAGCCAAAGCAGCATGAAGTGTTGAAGTGCCAGAATTAAAACTTATTGCATATTTTGCGCCACATTTTTTAGCAAAAGCATTTTCAAATCTATTATTCATGCTTCCTGATGTGCCAGAACCAAATCCAGAGTCTACTACTTCTCTTAAATATTTTAATTCATTACCAGAAAACCTCCATGTATTTTTCATATCTACACTAAACTATTAATTAAAATTTAATTTTAAAATCATAAAGAAGTATATCCACCATCTACAACCAAATTTGAACCCGTAACATAAGATGCAGCATCTGAGACTAAAAAAATTGCAGCTGAAGCTATTTCTTCTGCTTTAGCCAACCTTTTTAATGGGGTTTTTTCACTATATCTCCTGATAAAACTAACTGGTTGATTATTAAAAATTCCTCCTGCAATTAAACAATTAACCCTAACTTTTTTTGAACCATAATATGATGCCAAATATTTTGAAAAAGAATTTATTCCTCCCTTGATGGGGTTATAAGCAGGTGGACAGGTCATATTTGTATTTTTATAATTT
>CABYPE010000047.1 GCA_902520685.1 uncultured Pelagibacteraceae bacterium
TAATTTAAACCATTTAACCAAATATTTAGTAGAAAAAACTTAAAAATTAATCTAATTCAAAGAATTAAAAATTTATGCGCAAGATATATTACGGTAAAGCAGTTTATGATAATAAAGAAATTAAAGCAGTAAATAATGTTTTAAAAAATAATAGCTTAAACCTAATTGACGGACCTCATGTTAAAAAATTAGAAAAAAAGGTTGCCAATATGTTTGGCAAAAAATATGGGTTAATGGTTAATTCAGGCTCATCTGCAAATCTACTGGCTCTTAGCTCTTTTAGATTTAAAAAAGGAGGTGAAATTATTACTCCCTCTCTTACATTTGCTACGACTGTAGCTCCAATATATCAACTTGGTTTAATTCCTCATTTTATTGGGGCTGTTGAAAATAAATTTTTAGCCGATCCAGACCAGATAGAAAAATCAATTAACAAAAAAACTGTAGCTATAATCATCCCAAATTTATTAGGAAATATTGCAGATTGGAAAAAAATTAATAAAATTGCAAAAAAATTTAATCTCAAAATTATTGAAGACTCAGCAGACACTATTGGATACAAAGTAAATAAAAAAAACTTAGGAAATTTATCAGATATTACCACAAATAGTTTTTATGCCTCACACATAATAAATGGAGCTGGATCCGGTGGGATTGCATGTTTTAATGACTATAAACTTTATCAACACGCTAAACTTTTAAGAGGATGGGGAAGATCATCAGCAACATTTAATGAATCAGAAAAGATTGAAGATAGATTTGATGTCAAAATATCTGGAATTCAATATGATAAAAAATATATATTCTCTGAACTTGGATATAATTTTTTACCTTCTGAGATATCTGCTGCATTTGCTCTTGAACAAATTAAAAAATTAAACAAAAATATTTCCTTAAGAGAAAGAAATTTTCGATATCTAAAACAATTTTTTAAAGGATATTTAAAATATTTTAAACTACCGGAAACTTATCCTAACGTAAGAACTCCCTGGTTAGCTTTCCCACTTGTAATAAGAGAAAATAAAAAATTTAATAGAAAACAATTACAAATTTTTTATGAGAAAAATAATGTACAAACTAGGACTATTTTCACTGGAAATATTTTAAGACAACCAATAATGAAAAATTTGAAATATAGATTTCATAAAAATAGTGGAAAAGTAGCTAATGATGTAATGAAAAATGGAATACTTTTAGGTTGTCATCAAGGATTAAAAATTGATGATTTAAATTATATAATCAAAACATTTTTAAAGTTTGTAAAGCTAAAAAATTTAACTATTTAATTTTTATTTTTGTGAGAATTGGCGGAGAGAATGGGATTCGAACCCATGAAAGATTTAAACCTTTACACGCTTTCCAAGCGTGCGCCTTCAACCACTCGGCCACCTCTCCATTATAATATATAACTTTTATATTTTTCACGATTTTCAATCAAATATCTTGGAAATGATTCGTCCAAATCCACCTTTTTATAATTATGGCCTCTTTCGAAAAGATCAATTTTATTTTCAATTTTATCCTTTATAACATTTACATCTGAAAACTTACTCATGCTAAATTCAGAATGTGCAAACGTTTTCAATTTAAGTGAAATTAGTTCTGGGGACATTACGTTGTTAAAATGCCAACCAGCATTATTAAATATTTCAATATTTTTTTCTTTGTCAAATCTATAAAATTTGTACTGTAAATTTTTAGATCTAATTTTTTGTCTCATAAAATCAATAGATTTGAGATTTTTTTTTTTACATACTCTTGTACCCTCCCAGGGAGTTTCGTGTGGATTAAAAATGTTAAACTTATAATTAAAACAATTTTGAAAAAAAATTCCATATTTCTTATTTAAATGAAAATCTAGCAAAATTTTTGGATTAGGTATTTCATCAGGATCAGAAAAAAAAATTAAGTCTTCAGCATCAGCAAAATCTAATTTTGTTAACATGTATTCTCTCTGAATGGCTTGATTTTGCCATATATTTGTATTTTTAGGAAACGGTTCATCTAGCACAAAATATTTTATTTTATTTTCAGAAAAAAAATTCTTATCAAAATTTAATCTTTTTAATCTATTTCTA